>CAYPGL010000151.1:0-5077 GCA_964410035.1 uncultured Qipengyuania sp.
GCCGGCATCCTTCACCGCCTGCGCGAAGTCGGCGTTCTCGGACAGGAAGCCGTAACCCGGATGGATCGCCTCCGCGCCGGTCTGCTTCGCCGCAGCGATGATTTTCTCGCCCACCAGATAGCTTTCGGCCGCGGGCGAGGGGCCGATATGCACCGCCTCGTCCGCGCTGCGAACGTGGAGCGCCTTTGCATCGGCATCGGAATAGACCGCTACGGTGGCGATCCCCATTTCACGCGCGGTGCGGATGATGCGGCAGGCGATTTCGCCGCGATTGGCGATGAGGAGCTTTGAAATCATGAAGCTGCGCTAGCCCGAGCGCCGCGTCGCTTCAAGCTACCAGCCTGCTACCGGGCGGAAATCATGGCGCGACCAGATGATCGGCTCCCGCGGGCCGCGCGGGCGGTTCCACACTGCCTGTAAAAAGGCGGTGGTGACATGCCACAGCTTTTCCGGGCCGCGCACAACTATGCGCCTGTCCCACGCCTTCTGGCCGCGGTTCAGCACCTTGCGCCCGATCGCGCCATAGATGTTCGCCGCCGCTAGCACCGCCCAGCGCGACCGAAAGCGCAGACGCTTCGCGCCCAGCCTTGCGGCGGCCTCGTGCTTTTCCATCAACGCGATCATGCGCGGGATGACGCCCGCGAGGATGAAGCGGTTTTCCGGAAGCGCGTGGGCACCGGGAGCGAGGCCCGCTTCGGCCAGCCATTCGGCAGGGATGTACACGCGGCCGGCCACCGCATCTTCCACCACGTCGCGCGAGATGTTGGCGATCTGGAAAGCGATGCCGAGATCGTTGGCTCGGTCCAGCGTTTCGCCGTCTTCGGGATCGACGCCCATGATATGCGCCATCATGATACCGACTGCGCCCGCCACGTGATAGCAATAGCGCAGCAGGTCGCGCTCGTTGTTGGGGGAAAAACCGGTCGCATCCATGGCGAAGCCGCGGATCACGTCATTGGCCATGTCGTAAGTCAGGCCGCATTCGTCGGCGACGAGACCGAGAGCGTCGAAGGCGAAATCCGCCGTGGGCTGTTCGTCGAGCGCGCGGCGCGTGAGCACGCGGATGGCCTGGATCCGGTCTTCGGCCTCCTTGGGCGTGCCCTGGTTGCCCAGCGGCCCGCCCTTGTCTTGGTTGTCGGCGATATCGTCGCACCGGCGGCACCAGGCGTAGAGCAGCCAGCTGCGTTCGCGCGTCGTCCGGTCGAACAGCTTGGATGCGGCGGAGAAGCTGTGCGAGCCAACCTCGATCGATTCCAGCGCCTTTTCCACCAGCGACGCGCGTTCCCGCCCGCCGCCAGCCTTGGCGATGGTCGGGCGCATGTGCTGCGTGGTCAGGGGACGGGGCTTGTTCAGAGGTCGGACGCTTTCATCTGGAAGATTGGTATATGTGGCCGATAGCTTTCCATTTTGTCCAGCAACGCGCTTAACGTCTCTTCGAAAAGAATTATCTCCTGGTGTGCGGGGCGCACGAAACCGACCTCCGCCATCTGGCGGTTGAAGGCGATCAAATGGTCGTAAAAGCCGAAGGCGTTGAGCAGGCCCACCGGCTTGGTATGATAGCCAAGCTGCGCCCAGCTGACCGCTTCCCAAAGCTCGTCCATTGTGCCCACGCCGCCGGGAATGGTGACAAAGCCGTCGGACAGGTCGGTGAATTTTTGCTTGCGTTCGTGCATCCCGCCGACGGTGTGCAGCTCGGTGCAATCGTGATTGGCCACTTCGGAATTGGCCAGCGCATCGGGAATGACGCCGATGACCTCGCCGCCAGCATCGAGGGCCCCCGAAGCGACCGCGCCCATCAGGCCCAACCTGCCGCCGCCATAGACGACGCCGATGCCGCGCTCCGCCAGACCTGCGCCCACGTCGCGGGCCAGTTCGAGATAGCGCGGATCCTCGGGCGATGCCGAGCCGCAGTAAACCGCTAGTCTTTTCATTGTTACTTCACCAGATCTTCAACTATCAGGCCTGCAGTAGCCTTGGCGCTGCCGACCACGCCGGGGATGCCGGCGCCCGGATGCGTCCCTGCCCCGACGAGGTAGAAATTGTCCAGCACGTCGTCGCGGTTGTGCCCCCGGAAATAGGCGCTCTGGGTGAGGAGCGGTTCGAGGCTGAAGGCGCTGCCCTGGTGCGCGTTGAGATCCTGCGCGAAATCGCGCGGGGCGTAGTGGAACTTGGTCTTGATCCGACCATGGAGGTCGGGGATCAGGCGCCGCTCCACCTCGTCGAGAATGCGCTTCTCGAGCACCGGGCCCATCTCTTCCCAGTCTACCGACAGCTTGCCCATGTGGGCGACCGGGACCAGCGCATAGAAGGTGCTCATACCCTCGGGCGCGACGCTTGGGTCGGTCACGCTGGGATGGTGGAGGTAGACCGAGAAATCCTGCGGCAACACTCCGTGGTCGTAAATGTCCTCCAGCAGGCCTTTGTAGCGCGGACCGAACAGGATCATGTGGTGCGGAATTCCGGGCCAGGTGCCCTCTATCCCGAAATGCACCACGAAGAGGCTGGGAGAGAACTTCTTGCGCGCCAGGCTCTTGGCATAGCTGGCCCCTCGCTTGGTCCCGGCCAGCAGGTCGCGGTAGCTATGCATGATGTCGGCATTGCTGGCGACCGCGTCGAAGCGCTCCTTGGATCCCGATCGCGTTTCGACCTCGCTAGCGTGGTTGCCGAGCGTATGGATCTGCACCACCGGATTGCCAATGCGCACCGTGCCGCCAATCCGCTCGAGATGCTTCACCATGGCGGCGATCAGGCGGTTTGTGCCGCCCTTCGCCCACCACACGCCGCCATCCTTTTCCAGTTTGTGGATCAGCGCGTAGATGCTGCTAGTTTTCATCGGATTACCGCCAACGAGCAGTGTGTGGAAGCTCAGCGCTTCTCGCAGTTTTTCGTTTTCGACATAGCTCGCCACCATCGAATAGACGCTGCGCCAGGCCTGCTTCTTTGCCAGCGCGGGGGCGGCCTTGATCATCGACTTGAAGTCGAGGAAGGGAACATGGCCCAGCTTGACGTAGCCTTCCTCGTAGACGCCCTCGGCATATTCGAGAAAACGCTGGTAGCCCGCGACATCGCCGGGATTGAGTTCGGCAATGCCGCGGAAGAGCTGTTCCTCGTCGTTCGAATAATCGAAATTCGTCCCGTCGGGCCAGTTGAGCCGGTAAAAGGGCATGACCGGCATGATCTCAATATCCTCGGCCATGTCGTGACCGGTCAGCGCCCAGAGTTCGCGCAGGCAATCGGGATCGGTGATGACGGTGGGGCCCGCATCGAAGGTGAAGCCGTCGCGCTCCCAGTGATAGGCGCGGCCGCCGGGCTTGTCGCGTCCCTCGATGACCGTGGTGGCGATGCCTGCCGATTGCAGGCGGATGGCCAGCGCCAGTCCGCCGAAGCCCGCGCCAATCACGCAGGCTGTCTTGCCGCTGGGTTCGGGGATCATGGGGTTTTCGGGCAGATCGGTCGCAAGCGAATGGTACATCGTTTGAGCGTTCATGGTCGTTGTCCTTGGACGAGCGGCGATCCCTTGCCAAGCAGGGCCTTGATGGCTCGCCCTACAGGTACGGGAGGTTTGCCGCTAAGGATGCGTATTTTGTCGAGCGTGGTGGACTGGCTCGCGTAGAACCGATCGATGAGCGATTCGGGCAAGCGGTAGAAACGCTGGAACACACGGTAGCGCTCCGCCGGCTCCGCCGCTTCGAACAGCATCTTACCCAGCAGGCGGTAGAATGCGGTGCGGTGCCAGTGCGCCTGCGCGCGGGCCTCGACGAAAGCAGGGAGCTTGGAAAGATCGCCGCGTGCCGCTTCGGCAATGGCGAGGGCGTTCTCGACTGCGATCGGCATGGTGTAGCTGGTGAGCGGGTGCACGAATCCGCCCTTGGCCCCGGCCAGCGTCACGCCGGTTCTCGACAGCGAAGAGCGATAGGCATCAAAATCTCCGCCGGTAATTACGGGCAGGACGCCAGTTTCCTCGTGGAGGGTCTCGCTCTGCCAGCCCCGCGCCTGTGCATAGGCGGAGATGCGGCTGCGCAGGAGCTCGGCATCGAGCTTCGGGCTGTCCGAATAATAGGTGTCCTCGACGAAGATCTCGGTGTCGCTCAGCGGCAGGAGGTAGACGAACCGGTAGGCACCCGGTTGTTCGACGGTCGCGTCCATGATCACCGGGCGGTCCACGCCGTGCGGCGCTGCGGTGCGCAGGTGCTGGCCAAGAAAGACCTGCCAGCCCCCGGCGAGGTGTTCGCTGGGGCCTGCATCGCGACAATCTATGACGGCCCTGGCGGAGATCCTTTCGCCATTGGCCAGCATGACCCCCTGCGCATCGATGCCCTGCGCGCGGCAACCGGTACGGATGGAGCTCTGCGGCAATTGCCTGCGCAGCCCCGCGTCGAAATCGCGGCTGTCCAGCGAGCGATAGTTGCTGGAGAGGCGGCGGGAATGGGTAGGAAAGCGGACTTCGTTTCCGCCGGTCCATTCCTTCTTTTCGAACGGACCCAGAAGCGCGGTGCCGGCGGGTCCGAGATCCTCCTCGAACCAGCTCCAGCGGTGGTTGCCGCCGTAGCCCTCTCCCGCCTCGAACAGTCCCAGCGACAGCTGCGGTGCGGCGCGGTGGATCGCCAATGCGATCAGCCCACCCGCAAGACCGCCCCCGATTATGGCTATGTCGAGTTTGTCCGGCTGCATCGCCGCGGGCTTAGGGGGGGAGGGCAAGGGCGGCAATGTCCTTTTCGGCTTCGGTCAGGAACGTTGGAGGCGCCGATCCGTTGCTCATCGAAGACAAATCGAGGGAAAAATCCGCATGATCCGTTTCGCGTCTGCTGCCGCAGCAACTCTTGCCTGCGCACTTTCCGTGCCTGCCATGGCGCAGCAAAGCGACGTGGAAGTCCCGCTCCCCTCCGGCCCGCCCGAGACGGTCTTCGATGGCGATTTTCTGAGTGTGGGTGTGGGTGTGGGCTATAACGCCAGCTATTCCGGCAGCGACGATTACAACGTCAACATCCTGCCGATCGTGCAGGGTTCCGTTGGCGGGATCGACATCAACCCGCGTCCCGCGGGCCTGGCGATAGATCTCATCCCCGACGCAGACGAG
>CAYPGL010000152.1:0-1183 GCA_964410035.1 uncultured Qipengyuania sp.
CTTTCCCCTGTCTATGGCCGCGCACCAGACGCAAAGCTGCCTTCCCGATGACCGATCTCGATCGTCTCATGGAAGTGATGGAAACCAGCTTCGATCCTCACTATCGCGAAGCATGGACGAGGCGGCAGGTGGAAGATTCACTGTCGCTTCCTTCCACCTACATGATCCTCGTCGATTCTGAAGGCAAGGAGCCTAGCGACGGGCAAACCGCGGCAGGCTTCGTTCTGGCCCGGCAAGCGGCGGACGAGATCGAGTTGCTTTTGATCGCCGTCGTTCCGCAATGCCGGAGCAAAGGCTTGGGTCGGACGCTCCTACATCAGTTCTTCCAGAGTGCCCGCGACCGCTCGGCGGCTCGGGTCTTCCTAGAAATGCGCGCGAACAACCCCGCCGAAGCCCTGTATCGTTCGGAAGGGTTCGATCAGATCGGCCAGCGCCGCGACTACTATCGCACCATTACCGGCGAGAGGATCGACGCGCTGACTTTTGCAAAAGCGGTCTGAAAACCAACTTCGTTCGGCACGAAGTTGTAGCGGAGCGACAAATCTGGCGGGAATTTACAATTTCCAGTAGACACTTCGAAATGGTATGAATAGGCGAATAAAAAAGCGGAGACTAATCAATGAACCAATTTGAATCCGATATGTCCGAGACTTTGATTACCTTGACCTCGGATATTGTCGCAGCCCATGTTTCCAATAACAGTGTCGCCGTGGACGATGTTTCTACATTGATTTCAAACGTTTATTCGGCGCTCAGTAGTCTTGGCGCCGGTGGTACGGCCGAAGAAGCCCGTCCCGACCCTGCAGTTTCCGTGCGGGCCTCGGTCAAGAAAGACCACATCGTCTGCCTCGACTGCGGCAAGAAGATGAAAATGCTGAAGCGTCACCTTTCGACAGAACACGATATGACACCGGAAGAATATCGCCAGCGCTGGGACTTGTCTTCGGATTATCCGATGGTCGCCCCCGAATATGCCGATACTCGCCGAGATCTTGCAAAGAAAATTGGACTTGGCCGCAAGCCCGGTCAGAAACGCGGCCGGAAGAAGGCTTCGTAAAAGCTCTTCGCTTTACCTTGAGATGGACGCCTCTGCCCGATAAGGGTACGGGGCGTCATTCATTCAGGAAACCGAATTGCACCAGCGTATCGATCTCGAACAGCTCTGCGCCGACAAGGGCCTGAG
>CAYPGL010000152.1:1283-5064 GCA_964410035.1 uncultured Qipengyuania sp.
CGCCTCGTCGATCACCGGATGGAACTCTATGGCGTCCGGCTCGACCGCGAGAGTTGAACGCAAGCTCGCGCGCTACACTGCTAAGCGGTTGGCCGCCGCGCGCGGCGAGAAAGTCCCCCTCACCATTACTGAATGGACGCGGTTCATCCTGCGTACGATCGGCATACTTGTCCTGCTGCTCGTATTCGTGCCGCTGCACTACGCCTTTCGCATATTTGCCTATGGTTCGCCCTTTCCCATGCTGTTCCTTCGCTACACGGCGAGGGTGGTTGGTGCTAAGGTAAGGGTTTCCGGAGTCCCGCTGCGCCGCGATGTGTTCTTCATCGCCAATCATATCTCCTGGATCGACATTCTGGCCATGGCCGGCGCCAGCGGCACCGCCTTCGTCGCCAAATGGGAATTGAGCCAGGTCCCGGTGATCGGATGGCTTTGCAGCCTGAACCGTACGGTCTTCGTGAAGCGCGAACATCGCATGGGCGTGGCCGAACAGATCAATGCGCTGAAGGAAGCCCTTCAGGACAACTGGTCCGTGACCGTGTTTCCCGAAGGCACCGTAACCGACGGCCATTCCCTCCTGCCCTTCAAATCCTCGATGATATCAGTTCTGGAGCCACCGCCAGCGGGCGTGATGGTCCAACCCGTTGTGCTCGATTACGGACTGAACTCGGAAGAAATCGCCTGGATCGGTGAAGAAAGCGGCCTGCACAACGCCATGCGCATAATGGCCCGGCGTGGATCCTTTGACCTGCGAATTACCTACCTCGAGCCCTTCAGCCCGGAAGACCATCGCGGCCGCAAGGCTATTGCCGCCAAGGCCCGCGCCGAGATCGAAGAACAGCTGGTTGCCAATCTCGGCAAGCCGCTACGCGATTATCAGCATGTGGTCGAAGCGGTCCGTTATCGTCCGCGCGAAGCAACAGACGCCAACTAGAGGCCGGCCTTGACTAGCCAGTCGTGGAACAGCCGGACCGGCCTTTCTTCCAGCGCGGTCGGCTTGCAGACGAACCAGTAGCTATAGGGGCTCTCCACTTCGACCTCGTATAGCTCGGTCAGGCGATTATCCCGCGCGCGCCGAAGGTGATCGTCGTGCATGATAGCAATTCCCAGCCCCTGTGCCGCGGCCTCCAGCATCAGCTGACCTGAATCGAAGTGGTCGATCGCGGTCGGTTCCAGATCGTGCAGCGACAGGGCGTCTTTCCACGCTCGGAAGCTTTCGGGTAGCTCGTTGTGGATCAGGAAGGTCTGCTTTTCCAACAGGGCCTGATCGGGTTCGCTCCCGATTTTGTCTGCCACATCCTTGCTGGCAATGGCATGGACCATGTTGAAATCGAGCCGAACTGCATGGAGCCCGCTTGCCGGTCCACGCGACAGGATGATCGCAGCATCAAGCGTGTCGCCCACTCGACCCTCCAAATGCGGGCCGGTGTCGATATCGATATGCAGCAGCGGGTGCCGTACGCGTAGTTCGCCGAGGCGCGGAAAGAGCCGCTGACTGCCGAAGAGGGGTAGGACGCCGAGATGGAGGCGCAAAACTGACAGATTTTCCGACTGGCTTTCCACGGCTCTTGCCAGCGCTTCGAGCTGGGGGTTCACAGCTTCGTAGAACGCATGTCCGTCATCGGTGAGCTGCATCGCCTGGCGGGCGCGGGTGAACAGCTTCTTCCCGACGAATTCCTCGAGATTGCCGATCCGCCGCGATAGCGCTGATGGGCTCAGGCCCAATTCGTCCGCCGCAGCTCGGGCAGAGCCCAGCCGAACGGTGCGAACAAAGGCTTCCAGGGCGCGAAGGGGCGGGAGACGGCGTGTGGCCATGACTTCCGCCTATTCACCAAACCGCACGGTGTCGAGGGACAATGTTCGGTTTCTTGCAACTGGTGACGATCAATCCGATGGTGCGAATTTTTCGGGGGCGTGCAGCCTCAGCCGCGTCACGTGGGTCTCGTCGCCGTCGGTCACTTCGATCTTCCAGCCGCTCGGATGCTCGAGCACCTTGCCCACCGGCGGCACCTGTTCGGCCAGGACGAAGGTGAGCCCGCCCAGCGTGTCGACCGATTCCTCCACCTCGGCCAGCCGCGGATCGATCTTCTCGGCGACGTCGTCAAGTTCGGCGCGCGCGTCGCAGTCCCACATGCCCTCGCCGATGTAGGCAATCCAGATTTCCGGCGCGTCGTCGTGTTCGTCCTCGATCTCGCCGACGATTTCCTCGACCAAGTCCTCAATGGTGATGATCCCATCGGTGCCGGAGAACTCATCCAGCACGATGGCAAGGTGCATCCGCTGGGCACGCATGTCGGCCAGGACGTCCAGCGCATTGCGCGTTTGCGGCACGTAGAGCGGCTGGCGCATCAGCACAGTCCAATCCGCCGGAGGCGCCTTTCGCTCGGCCAGATAGGGGAAGATATCCTTGATATGGATCATCCCGATCACATCGTCGAGCTGTCCGCGATAGACGGGCATGCGCGAGTGCCCGTGCTCCGAAAACGCAGCCACGACCTCGTCCCAGCTGGCGTCGGCGCCAACCGCAATGATCTCTCCGCGCGGCACGGCGACATCGTCGGCGTCATGCTCGCTGAAATGCAGCAGGTTGCGCAGCATCTGGCGCTCGACACCCGAAAGGTCGCCCTTGCCGATTTCATCGGTGTCTTCGGAACCGTTCTCGTCTTCGTGCTCGTCGATGGCCTCTTCGAGCTGGGCGCGAAGCGACCGGTCGCCGGCTTCGGCGTCGAACAATTTGCGGATCGCGGGCCACAGCCCGCTGCTACTCTCCGCGTCTCCGGCGGGGGGGGAAGAATTGGCCATGGGCCCGGTGCGTACTCCTTGTTCGCTTCGCCTCGAAGCTAGTCGCGGTCCCCATATGGGTCAGCAATACCCAGTTTTGCAAGCGCTTCGATTTCCAGTTTTTCCATTGCCTCTGCCTGCTCGTCGGAATCGACGTGGTCGTGGCCAGCCAGATGGAGCAGTCCGTGGATAACCAAGTGAGCGGTGTGTACCTCCAACCCGAGGCCTTTTTCAGCCGCCTCCCGCTGGCAGGTTTCGAGGGCAAGAGCGATGTCTCCCAGCATTTCCGGCGGGCCGCCCTCGGCCAGTGCCACGAGATCGTCGCGTTCGAGCATGGGAAAGGACAGCACGTTGGTCGGCTTGTCCTTCCCGCGCCATTCCCTGTTCAATTCGTGAACCTGCTCGTCGAGCGTGAAGAGCACGCTGGCGATCAGCCGCGGATTCGCGAGAGCGAGCTCGACCTCGGCCACCGCTTCGTGCGCGCGCTCGGTCAATCCGGCCCAGTCCTCGTCTTCCGGCCAGCCATCGATCTCGACGTCGAATTGCACTTAGGCGTTTGGTCCTTCGTAGGCCTCGACGATGCGGCCCACGATAGGGTGGCGGACCACGTCGGCAGCCGTGAACCGGATGGTGCCGAAACCATCGACCCCCTCCAGCTTGCCAACTGCGTCGGCAAGGCCGCTCATCCCGCCGCCGCCGGGAATGTCCACCTGGCGGGGATCGCCGCAGACGACCATGCGGCTGTTCTGCCCGAACCGGGTGAGAAACATCTTCATCTGCTCGCGCGTGGTGTTCTGCGCTTCGTCGAGGATGACGAAGGCATCGGCGAGTGTGCGTCCGCGCATGAAAGCGATGGGCGCAATCTCGATCTCGCCCGACGCCAGCCGCCGCTCAACCTGTTCGGGCGGCATGCAGTCATAAAGTGCGTCATAAAGCGGGCGCAGGTAAGGATCGACCTTTTCTTTCATGTCGCCGGGTAGGAAGCCGAGCTTCTCGCCGGCCT
>CAYPGL010000153.1:0-5047 GCA_964410035.1 uncultured Qipengyuania sp.
AACGACAAGGGCGACAACATCGCTCCGCAGAAAGTCGAGGGCATGCTGACGCTGCAGCCCGAGATCGGTCAGGCGATGGTGGCTGGAGACAAACGCCCTTATATCGTAGGCCTAATCGTGCCCGATGCCGAATGGTCACTCGAGTGGGCGCGCGAAAACGACAAGAAATTCGACATGGCGATGCTGCAGGATGATCCCGAGTTCCGTGGTGCCCTACGAAAGGCCGTCGACCGAGTGAACAAGGACCTGTCGGTGATCGAGAAGGTCCGCCAATTCACCTTTGCCGACGAAGGATTCACCATCGAGAACGAAGAAATGACTCCCTCAATGAAAATTCGCCGCCATAAAATCAAGGAGCGCTATGGCGAGCGGCTCGATGGGTTGTATCGGGGCTAGCCAGCCTTAGAAGCTTTGGTTCGCCGAGACATTGTGAGCAAACTAAGCAGCCACTTCCTCGATGAACTCTGGAAAGAAGCTTGGCGCGCGGTCGCTCCAGCCCGGAGCGGTTGCGGCGGCCTCGCTCAGGGACTGCAACAGCATTTTGCGGCGTTCGGGGCGGATCTGCGGCAGCGCGGCAGCGGCGCAGAAGGCGCTGGGCAGCCATGGGCGAGCATCGGGACCAAGCAAGCGCTCGTAGAGGAAGCGGAAAGCCGAGAAGCACTCGATCCGTTCCTGTGCGAGATCGAACGCAGCGACGCGGGTGATCTTGCCGATGAAACCTTCGATCGCGTCGAAACCCGATTCATGCGGGATTGCGCCGCGCAGAGCCTTCAGCTCCTGATAGGCAACATATTGGCTACGGATCGCTGCGGTTTCGCCCTGCGTGCGGCCCCAGATGCGGAAGGCATCGCAGCGGCTCAGCCCGATATCGAGGCTTCGGCGGATGTAGCGCTGCTCGGCGGCCGTGAAGCCGGCGAATTCGCGCATCTCGGCAATGGTCAGCGATGCAGCATTGGTAACGGCCATGATTCGACTCCCTGTCGAATCTAAGTGTCCGCCAATATGGTTAATTTTCTGTGCGGGGTCAGATCAGGCCAGCTAGCGGGCTCGACGGATCGGCATATCTGCGACGGCCCATGCGGCCAGCGAGATAGGCCTCGCGGCCCGCCTCCACGGCCAGCTTCATGGCGCGCGCCATCCGAATCGGATCCTTGGCTTCGGCAATCGCGGTATTCATCAGCACCCCGTCGCAGCCCAGTTCCATGGCGACTGCCGCATCCGAGGCGGTGCCCACACCTGCGTCGACCAGCACGGGAACATTGGCGCCTTCGACGATGAGGCGAATTGTGACCTGGTTCTGGATACCAAGACCTGAGCCGATCGGTGCCCCCAGCGGCATGACCGCGACCGCACCCGCTTCTTCGAGCTGTTTGGCGGCGATGGGATCGTCGACGCAGTAGACCATCGGATGGAAGCCTTCCTTGGCCAGAACCTCGGTGGCCTTCAACGTCTCGCGCATGTCGGGATAAAGCGTCTTCGCCTCGCCCAGCACCTCGAGCTTAACGAGGTCCCATCCACCTGCTTCTCGCGCAAGGCGCAGCGTACGAATTGCCTCGTCCGCCGTGAAGCAACCTGCGGTATTGGGGAGATAGGTGACCTTTTTTGGATCGATATGGTCGGTCAGCATGGGCGCGTTCGGATCACTCACATTGACTCGTCGTACGGCCACGGTGACGATTTCGGCGCCGCTGGCCTCGAGTGCGGCAGCGTTCTGTTCAAAGTCCTTGTACTTGCCCGTTCCGACGATCAGGCGGGAGCTGAAGGTATGCCCTGCGACACTCCAGCTATCGTCCGCCTGGCCTCCGCCGACGAAATGCACGATCTCGAGCACGTCGCCATCGGCAATCTTGTGCTTGGAAAGTTCGCTGCGCGGTGCGATGGTACCGTTATGCTCGACCGCAACCTTGGCAGGGTCGAGGTCCAGTTCGCGCACGAGATCGGATACGGTGGATGCGGCGGTGCGGCGGGTTTCGCCATTGACGGTGAGGCTTATCATAGCCCGCGTCACTTAGTCCCCGCAGCGCTCCTTGCAAGCTGCGGAGTTGCAATGACGCAGGTTGAGGATGTGGCCGAGCGACACCAGGCCGACCCCGATGATCGTCAGCACCGCTTCCTTGTAGCCGTGTGGAACGGCGAGGGCGGCGCCCATGAACGTAAGACCGGTCATCGCGATGACGAAGGGCATAGCCATGCGGTGGCGTAGCGCGCCCCATCCGATCGCGACGGCAGCAACCAGCGTTGCCACGACCAAACCCCAACGGTGAATATCGGGCGCCAGAAAGAGTTCACCCCCGATGCCGAGTCCAGAAACCAGCACAATACTTGCAAGGCAATGCAGCGCACAGAGACCGGACAGCCCGATACCGATACGATCGAGCCGCTGCCGAATCGGAAGGATAGCGCGTTGCAACATGTCATGGCAGATATGTGATAGTATCACCTGATACAAGAGCCAGTTTCCTATCGGGACGTATTTCGTCGTTTGTCCGGGCCGCCACGTCGATTGAGGCATTTGCACTTGCGCAAACCCGCCGTGGCGGCGAACACGCACGCCATGACCGATGATACATCGCGTGCCCGTCCCGGCCTACTTGCCAACTGGTTGTTCATCGTTGCCATCCTCGTCGTGGCCATCGTCACGATCGGCGGTATAACCCGCCTGACCGAAAGCGGGCTTTCCATTACCGAATGGAAGCCGCTCCTGGGTGCATTGCCGCCGCTCAATCAGGCTGACTGGGAGGCGGAATTTGAACTTTACCAGCGCATCCCAGAGTACCAGGAGATCAACGGGCCTGCGGGAATGGACCTAGAGGCCTTCAAGTCGATCTACTGGTGGGAATGGATTCACCGCCAGCTGGGCCGCCTTATCGGTCTCGCGCTGGTTGTGCCGCTCGCGATCTTTGCGCTGCGCAAGATAATCCCTCGAGGCTACTTTTGGCGGCTTTTCGCACTCGCCGCACTGGTGGGTTTGCAGGGAAGCTTCGGATGGTGGATGGTGGCCTCCGGTCTGGAGACGCGGACCGATGTGAGCCATTTCCGCCTGGCCATACACTTATGTACGGCGCTGATACTGCTCGGCGGGCTGATTTGGACTGCGATGGATCTCCGCATACTGGCAAAGGGTTATCACCGTCCGGCACGCCTGCAACCGGTTGCAATATGGACGGGCGTCATCCTGTTTGTCCAACTGGTGCTCGGGGCGTGGGTGGCGGGCCTAAACGCCGGGCTCGCCTCGGATAGCTGGCCACTAATGCAAGAACGGCTCGTTCCTGAGTTCGACCGCTCGAACGGCCTCTTCTGGGCGCTTACGCACGATCCGTTCCTGATTCACTGGATGCACCGCTGGTGGGCCTGGGTGGCGGTGGCTGCGCTCATTCTCATGGCTCGAAAGGTAAAGCCGCTCGACCGGCGCGCATCCATTGCAATCCATTCGGCCTTCGGCATCCAGATCCTCCTTGGCATAGCTACCGTATTGACCGGCGTGGATTTCTATCTGGCAGTCTTGCACCAACTCGTCGGAGCTCTGCTGGTGGCAGCCTATGCGTTTGGAGCCCATGTGCTAGGGCGAACAGGATGAGCGCGCTAATCTACTGCCCCTTTCCCGATGCCGAGAGCGCCCGCAATATCGGGGAGCAGTTGCTGGATGAAGGCCTGATCGGCTGCATCAATATCGGCGGGCCGATCCAGTCGTTCTTCGCTTGGGGCGGGGAAAGAGGCGAAGGCGAGGAATGTCCCGCACTCTTGAAGACCGACGAGCAACTATTGGAACTCGCAATCTCCCGGCTCGAGGAACTGCACCCCTACGACATGCCTGCGGTACTCGGCTGGCCATGTGTGGGGGGCAAGGCGACCGAAAGCTGGCTTCGAAGTCTCGGCGGCGGAGGAAGTGTGCGGCACTGATTCCTCCTGTGAATGGCCTGGCGTATTATTTTACCCCACTCGAGAACCGCGGAATAGCTTGACGAATCGTGCATAGGGCGCCAATTGGCCCGCGCTTTGCAGATCCGTTTATGCGGGTCCGCCAGACAATACGCATCCCCAAGGTGCGACAAACTCGAGCAAACGGACATCAAGCCCATGAAGGCTCTCACGAAAGTGACCCAGTCGGCCAAGCCGGCCGAGGTCGAAAAGGAATGGCACATCATCGACGCCGAGAATCTCGTCGTCGGTCGCCTTGCCGCGATCATCGCCAACATCCTGCGCGGCAAGCATAAGCCGAGCTACACGCCGCATGTCGATTGCGGCGACCACGTCATCGTCATCAATGCCGACAAGGTGAAGTTCACCGGCAAGAAGATGGATGACAAGATTTATTACAAGCACACGGGCCACCCCGGCGGCATCAAGGAAACCACCCCGAACAAAGTTCTGGGCGGACGTTTCCCCGAGCGCGTCCTGGAAAAGGCCGTGCAGCGCATGATCCCCCGTGGCCCGTTGGGCCGCGACCAGATGCGCGCGCTACACCTCTACAACGGCACCGAGCATCCGCATGACGGGCAGAAGCCCAAGACGCTCGACGTTGCTTCGATGAACCGCAAGAACAAGGCTGTTGCATGATGGCTGACGAAACCAAGAACGACACCGTTTCGGATCTCGCCGATCTGAAGGACATCGCTTCCGACGCGCCGCAGGGCGATTCGGCAGATATCGCGGCCAAGGCCGACGTTCCCCTGCGCGAGCAGGAACTCGACGCCCAGGGCCGTGCTTATGCCACCGGTCGCCGCAAGGACGCTACAGCCCGCGTATGGCTCGTCCCGGGCAGTGGCAAGATCACCGTCAACGGCAAGGACCAAGAAGTCTACTTCGCGCGTCCGACCCTGCGTCTCGTGATCGATCAGCCTTTCGCCATTACCGAGCGTCAGGGCCAGTACGACGTGATCGCTACCGTAAAGGGCGGCGGCCTCTCGGGCCAAGCGGGTGCGGTCAAGCACGGTATTTCGCAGGCGCTCACGAAATATGAACCGGCGCTCCGTTCAACGGTCAAGGCTGCCGGGTTCCTTACCCGCGACAGCCGCGTGGTCGAGCGTAAGAAGTACGGCCGTGCGAA
>CAYPGL010000154.1:0-4983 GCA_964410035.1 uncultured Qipengyuania sp.
GCGCGTGGTCAATATCGTCCTTAAGCCCAATTTCCAGACCCTTAGTGCGGAAGTGGAATACGAACAACCGGGTAATGGTGGCTATTCGAGCAACGAACAGGAAGCGACTTGGCTGAGGATCGGCGAAAAGGGCCGGCTCAACTTCAATGTCGAAGTCCAGGATCGCAGCCTGCTGACAGAGGCCGAGCGAGGGCTTATTCTTACGGATAATCCCGGCGAGGCTCAATTCCGCAGCCTCGTATCGGATACGATGAGCCTGCAGGCGGAAGGCAATTATACCCGAGCATTCATGGCGAGCGGCAGCTCGATCAGCCTGAACGGGACGGTGGGGCACGATCAAAGCCGTAGCCTGTCCGGCCTGGCTATCGACGGCACCACACCGCTCGAACGGCGCGGCGAAAGCGATAGCTATTCGGCCGGTCTAACCTTCAACAAACCGCTTGGCGCCTGGAACGGGACGTTTACGAACGACAGCAATCACACCCGCTCACTGACCGAGATTGACCGCAACGACGCAAGCGGCTTCGACACGGCGCGCAGCCGGACGTTCACGACCTCGAACAAGCTGACGGTGAACGGTTTCCCGCTCCAGCTCCCGGCTGGTGAACTGAGTACCACGGTCGATCTGGGCCTCGACTGGACCAGGCTTGAGAGCGATGATTCCCGCGCCGACAGCGACATCTCGTTGACGCGCAGGCGGCTCAACGGTGGCCTCACCGTGACAGCACCTATTGCTCGGCGCGGCGATCCCCTGGGCGTTATTGGCGATATCTCGCTGACCGCGACCGGCGGGGTCGAGAATTTGTCGGATTTCGGCACGCTGGCAAACTGGAGCCTTGGCGCTAGCTGGTCGCCATTCGAGAACCTCAATCTGAATGCGACCCGGATCTATCGCGAAGTGGCGCCTTCGCTAGCGAACCTGGGTAATCCCCAGATTGATGAACTCAAATCGACCGTCTTCGACTATCGTAGCGGCGAAACCGTGCTGGCCACGGTCGTGACCGGTGGCAACCCCGACCTCCTCGCTGAAACTCAGACCGACTGGAAGTTCAGCGCCAACTGGGAATTGCCGTTCTGGGAGAATTCGCGTCTGAGTGCGGATTACGGAATCAACCGGTCGCGGGACGTGACTTCATCGCCTTCCTTCAGCTCCGCTTTTGAGCAAGCCTTCCCCGACCGTGTGACCCGCGATCCTGATGGCGAACTGCTGGCTATCGATCGGCGCCCGCTTACCCTGTATGAGACACGCAGCCGCATCCTATCCGTCGGCTTCAATACCCGCGGGCAAATCGGCGAGGCACCCGAACGCACCGAGCGCAGGGGACCCCCAAGAGCAGGCGCGGAAGCTGCCGCGCAAGCGCCGCGGGGCAGCGAAGGCGGCGGTTTCGATCCTGCGCGCATGCAAGCCGTTCGCGAGGTTTTCTGCAATACCCCGGAAAACGAGACGCCCGATTTGTCGCAGATCCCGGAGGCTTTCCGTGCCCGCCTTCTCGACGAAAACGGCAATCCTGACCCGGCAAAGATCGCGGCCGCCCGCGAGCGGTTCTGCGGTGAGGAAGCGCGGGAACGAAGCGAGCGCTTCGCCGCTATGCGCACAGCAATCTGTGCCGATCCGCCCGATCTGGACGCACTGCCAGAGGAAATGCTTGCACGTCTGAGAAACGAGGACGGCGAGATCGAACCTGAGCGCCTGAAGGCCCTGCGCGAGCGTATGTGCAACACCGATGCAGCTTCTGGCGGGGAGTCCGGCCAGCAGGGCCGTCGCGGCGGTGGTGGACGCATGGCGCGGATGATGGGAGGCGGCGGAAACGAAGACACCCGCCCGCGCTACTTCCTCGGCTTCAACCATAACATCGTCTTGGAAAACGAGGTACTGTTGTCCGAGAACGGGCCGCTGTTCGATCAGATCGACGGTTTCGTCCTCGGCGGCGGGGCAATTCCGCGACATAGCTCGAGGTTGCAGGGCGGCATCTTCTGGCAGGGTTATGGCTTCCGCCTTTCGGGCCAATATGTCGGCGAGGCCGTCCTTCGCGGAGGAGAACTCCCCGGATCGAGCGATCTGTTCTTCGGCGATCTGGCGACGGTGGATATTCGTCTGTTCGCAGATTTGGGCGAAGCGTTCGACAAGGAAGATGGCTTTTTCAAGGGCCTGCGCGTCTCGGCAATGATGGACAACGTGTTCGACGCCCGCAGGAGGGTTACCGACGACAACGGGGTCGTTCCTGACGCCTTTGAACCGTTCAGGATCGATCCCACCGGTCGCTATTTCGGCATCGAGATCAGGAAGGCGTTCTAGACGCTGACCGCGATGGCATCGCCGGCAGCAACACCGCTCGCCCAGGCCCACTGGAAATTGTACCCGCCGAGCCAGCCCGTCACGTCGACTGCCTCTCCGATTGCATAGAGGCCGGGGACCTTTCTGGCCTCCATTGTCTTCGACGAGAGCTCGGCGGTCGAGATGCCGCCGACGGTTACTTCGGCCTTGGCGAAGCCCTCGCTGCCGGTCGGTCGGAAAGACCAGCTTTTGAGGCGGTCTTCTGCCGTGCGTAGGGACTGGTCGCTTGCATTACCGAGTTCCGCTTCCAGCCCCAGCTTTTCGGCGAGTATATCGGCAAGACGGTCGGGTAAGACTTCGCGCAGGACCGAGCGCAGGGTGGCGCGGGGCGTTTCGCGCTTCCGGTCGAGTAGCCAATTGCCGGTATGGTCCGGCAAGAAGTCGATCGCCACCTTTTCGCCCGGGCTCCAGTAGGAGGAGGCCTGCAGAATCGAAGGGCCGGACAGCCCGCGATGCGTGAACAACGCGGCCTCGGAAAAGCTCGCCTTGCCCGCGCTTGCCACGACCGGCGTGGAAACCCCTGAGATCTCGCGGAAGAGTACTTCCTCTCCCCCCAGGGTCAGCGGAACCAGCGCGGGACGAGGTTCGACGACCTTGAGGCCGAACTGGCGCGCGAGATCGTAAGCGAACCCGGTTGCCCCCATCTTAGGAATGGAAGGGCCGCCAGTGGCGATCACCAGATTGGGTGCGGAATAGCTTCCGGCTTGCGTAACGACCGTAAAGCCATCGCCTCGCGAAACCTCTGCCACCTGCTCGCTGCAGCGAATGTCGACATCGCCCTTGCCGCACTCCTCCAAAAGCATTTCGACGATCTGTTTCGACGATCCATCGCAGAACAATTGGCCGAGTGTCTTCTCGTGCCAGGCGATACCGTAGCTTTCGACCAGTGCGAGGAAATCGCGGGGCGTGTAACGGGCCAGCGCTGATTTGGCAAAGTGCGGATTGGACGAAAGATAGTTCGCAGGGCCTGCGCCGATATTGGTGAAATTGCACCGCCCGCCGCCAGAGATCAGGATTTTCTTGCCCGGCTTTTCCGACTTTTCGAGCACCAGCACCCGCCGACCCCGCTGGCCTGCTCGTGCCGCGCACATCAGCCCGGCGGCTCCCGCTCCGAGCACTATCGCGTCGTAACGATCCGACATGTCAGGCGACCGGAAGTTCGGTTTGTGCCGCGTTTCTCCCGGCTATAAAGTAAAAGACACCACCCAATCCGATCATGCCTGCCAGTACGAGGATGGCCTTTGTATCGACCTGCGCCGCAACGAAAAGGCTGACCGCGATCGCCAGCACGCTGCACAGCGCATGGAAAGGCTGCATCTTTCCTTCCCGATGCTCGAGCATAGGAAGGGCAGCGGCGCAGATGCAGTAGGTCACCAGCCGGATAAGCGTCCCCGCAATCGCCAGCACGGCAAAACCTTCCCACATGCCGAAAGCGATGGAAGCCGCGCCGGTAAAGAGGATCGCGTTGCCCGGTGTGCCGAAACGCTTGGAAATGCCTGCAAACCACAGGGGTAACATTCCCCGCTGCGCCATGCCGTAAAGGATACGCGGTTGCGTTGTCGAGCCGTTGAAATTGTTCGCGGCGATGCTGACTGCGGCGGCGATGACGATGGCAGTCGCACCGATTTGCCCCATCGTTTCCAGAGCTGCACCAGCCAGCGCGTTGTCTTCGTTCACGACTGCTGGGCCAATGGCGAGATAGGCCCAGATCACGGCCATGTAGAGCAGCGTCACTGCCGCCACCATGGAGATGATGGCCAGCGGGATGTCGCGCCGCGGCCGGCGCATTTCGCCGGCGGGTTCGACCACCGCCTCGAAACCCATGAAGGCATAGAAGGTGAGAAGGACGACCGTCTCGACGGCCGAGAATTCCGGGATCGCGAAACCGATGTCCGGATCGGCGGCGAAGAGCGCGGACACGACGAGTGCGATCAGCGGTACGACCTTTATAACGGTCATCACTCCCAGCGCGCCGACGGCGCGGCTCATGCCGACGAGATTGACGAATGTGACGATGGCGAGGATGGTGGCAATTGCGCCAGCTTCTGCGACCGGATTTGCGAGGGCGGGCCACACCGCAGCGAGATAGGCTACCATCACGCTGGTGTTGGCAGCCGCGGTCACGATGGCACTGGCGTAGCGGGCCCAGCCTGCCTGAAAGCCGACGAAGCGCCCGAACGCAGCTTCGCCGTAAAGCACCGGCCCGCCGCTATTCTCGAACCTGCGGGCAAGCCAGGCATAGCACAGCGCAAGTGGCAGGAAGCCGATCCCGCCCAACAGCATCAGCCAAGGGGCAAAATTTCCGACACTGGCCGCCAGGACGGCAGGAAGGGCGAAGATGCCGGCTCCGATCATGCCGTTTATTGGGAACAGCGCCGTTCCCCAAAAACCGACGGTACGTGGCGGAGCGTCGTAGCTTTCATTCATCCCGGCGGGGATGGCGGCAAACACGGCTTTGCACAAGCGCCTCGCGCGCACTATCTCCACCGCCATGTCGCGCAGCAAGGCCGGTTCTCCCAACGATCCGAGAGGAAAGGAGCGTTTCCATGAGGAACGCGCCACCAAGACCGTGGCCAGCGCGCAGCCGGATCTCGAAACCGGGATCAAGGCCATTCGCGAAACGGTGAAGACATTGAAGCCGCGCCCCG
>CAYPGL010000155.1:0-4959 GCA_964410035.1 uncultured Qipengyuania sp.
ATGGCCGCCGTCCTTTGCAACGGTACGAGCAAGCTCATTAATGCTGCGCGCGAGCCCGAGATCGTCGATCTTTGCAACCTTCTCACCGCGATGGGGGCGGAGATCGAGGGAATCGGATCTTCCGAGGTCACCATCCACGGAGTGAAGAGTCTGCACGGCGCGACCTACCGTGTCATGCCCGACCGGATCGAGGCCGGATCCTATGCCTGCGCCGCTGCGATCACCGGCGGCGAAGTACGGCTCGAAGGTGCGGACCATCACGACATGGGATCGACCATCCATGCCTTGCGCAATATCGGTGTCGAAGTCGAAACCGACAAGCGCGGCATCAATGTCGCGGCCAATGGCAAGCTCAAGGCGCATAATCTCACCACCGCGCCCTTCCCGGGCCTCGCCACCGATATGCAGGCCCAGCTGATGAGCCTGCTGTGCAAGGCCGAGGGCACCAGCGTGCTCAAGGAAACGATCTTCGAGAATCGCTTCATGCACGTGCCCGAGCTGGCGCGCATGGGGGCGGAGATCGAGACCACTGGCCGCACCGCCATCGTACGTGGTCCTGTGGAACTCACCGGCGCCGAAGTCATGGCGACCGATCTGCGCGCCTCGATGAGCCTCGTGATCGCCGGACTGGCCGCCAAGGGCGAGACGACGGTCCGCCGCCTGTACCATCTCGATCGCGGTTACGAGCGTCTGGAAGAGAAGCTGAAGCTTGTCGGCGCGGATATCGAACGGGTGGGCGACGACTGATCATTTGACGAGGACCTTTCGCGCTTAGCAACCGTTGGTTGGTGTAAGTCATTTACTCGAAAGGGAAGCTATCATGATCCTCAAGCTCGCAGCACTCGGTGCCCTAGGCTATGCAGGTTACCGCTATTACGAAAAGAACTACGTCGAT
Organism: uncultured Qipengyuania sp.; assembly: GCA_964410035.1. Lineage (GTDB taxonomy): Bacteria > Pseudomonadota > Alphaproteobacteria > Sphingomonadales > Sphingomonadaceae > Qipengyuania. Next base: position 896 of record CAYPGL010000155.1, read on the forward strand.
AGGAACGGCGTTGCTTTCGCTGGCGATGAGCCGAAGGGCAATTTTCGCAATGCCGGTTCGGAATCGACGGCCTCGCACGACCGTATGAGTTCGACCGACGAAGCGCTGGACGAAACCTATCCGGCGAGCGACGCTACCGCAAAATATTGATCAGTTTTTTCAATACTGGTCCGGAAGGACGGCGGAAGCAATTCCGCCGTCCTTTTCGTTTGGGGGAATAAGTTCATGCGTGACCAGCCAAATGCGGATCGCGCCCGCGAGGCCGGGGGGGGTGACGCTTCGAATTCGGTCAGCGTCGATGTTAGCCACCAGCTTGTTGACTGCAATTCCGCGCCGCGCCGCCGCTTGACGCAATAGCTCCCAGAACAACGGTTCCAGACTCACGGAGGTACGATGGCCCTCGATGCGGACCGAGTATTTCACGGGTGGATGGTAAGGAGTCGTCATTCAGGTCTTCTGCCACGGGCGCACTTGCGATAAAACATGCAGTCGTCGATACATTATTCCTTACTAACGGCAGATTGCGCGATTTGATGTGAGCGAAGACAATGTACATGGTGGGAAGGATCAAGGCACACCGGGTCAGCCCGCGCTCCCGCCCGGAACTCTGCCTCCTCGGCCGGTAAGTTACACGGCCAAGGAACTTGCCGAGATGGAGCGCCGTGAGCGTCTTAGTGGATGGTTGTTGCTGTTCTTCGGAGGGGCGGCAATTGCTACCGCCGCCCTCGCCTTCCATATTTTCTCCGACGACATCGAACTCAACGACGAGTATATTCGGCTTGGGCCCGAAGAGACCGTCGAAGAAGAGAACGCTCCCTTTATCTGGGGAGAGGCCGAGCCGGGCCCAGCGCCAGAACCGGATGGCGAAGGGAACGAGAATGGAGATCCAATTATTCGGGAACGAACCGACCAGCCTCGCACCGTAGGGGAGCCGCTTCAGCCGACCGAACAGACCTTCAATTTCCCTCCTCCCCCTCGCGAGGACCAAATTCCTACCTTCATGGGACCTCCTGCCGGTTCGGTCGACCGCGAGACGGCTCGCGCCTTGCGTAGTGGCAAGGCGCAAATTTGGCGCGAGGATGGCGAAAGAGGCTACGTACTGGTGAGTGGGATCGTATCATACGGAGCCCGCGAGTGCCGACAGATCAGCTACTCGCGGTTCGAGCAGGGCCGGCAGACGACGTCTGCTGCGACCCAATGGTGTCGTCAGGGCGTGACCGGAAAATGGCGTCCGGACCCGCGCGGGCCAGAATAACGTTCTGCGGCGGGCACACATACTAATTTTTCGGGGTGGATGAGGTAAGCAATCGCGCATACGCCAACCTTATTGTGACCGCCGGATCTTCGACAATGCCCGAGGGCTATGACGTGCTAACCGAAAAGGAGAAGGAAACTCTCCGCTTGGTTGTGCGTGGGCACGATGCCAAGTCCTTGGCACGCGAACTCTCGCTCTCGGTTCATACGATCAACGAGCGCCTGAGGGTCGCGCGGCGAAAGCTCTCCGTTACCAGCAGCCGCGAAGCCGCACGCCTGGTATTCGAGCATGAGAAACCAGCATACGAAAATTCTGCATACAAGAATTTGGGAGAAGCATTTTCGGACGAAGGTGCGGCAGAACCTGTGAGCCCGGCATCGTGCCGGCAGGCGGGGCTTGGCCGTGCCTTTTTCGTCGCAGGAGCAATTGTAATGCTATCGATCCTTGCCGCACTGGCGCTCTTTTCCCAATCGGCCAACCAGCCTTCCGACGAGCCGCCGCAAGAGATAGCTTCTTCCGACCGCGCAGTGGATCAGGCTGCCCGCGCATGGCTCGCCGTGGTCGATCTGGGTGACTGGTCGGCAAGCTTCGAGGCGGCCGGTAAGGCCTTTCGCGACATGAATACCCTCGAGGGATGGTCGGAAGCTTCCGAGGAAGTCCGCGCCCCGCTAGGGACCGTGGCATCGCGCGAACTGGTTGAATCTAAATTCCTGAACGCACCGCCTCGGGGCTATCGATCGGTCACTTTCCGGACGACATACTCCGTCGCGGGAGAGGTTATGGAAGAAGTTACCCTCGAGCGCGAAGAGAGCGGCTGGCGCGTGGTCGGTTACATAATCGAGTGAAGACAGGGCGCGCCGGACACGCCGCCCTGCCTTGCCATCCGGCTCAATACATGTGCTGACCGCCATTTATGCTCATCGTTGAGCCGGTGACGAATTCGCCGTGTTCGGAAACGAGGAAGCTGACCCCGCGTGCGATCTCGCTCGCCTTGCCGAGACGGCCGACGGGAATTTTGGCGATGATTTTTTCTAGCACTGGTTCGGGCACTGCCGCGACCATTTCCGTATCAATATAGCCCGGGGCGATCGCGTTGACGGTGATGCCGAATCGGGCGCCTTCCTGGGCGAGCGCTTTTGTGAATCCATGAATGCCGCTTTTCGCTGCGGCGTAATTAACCTGGCCGTACTGTCCCGCCTGGCCGTTGATGGAACCGATATTGACGATCCGGCCCCAGCCGCGCTCCTTCATGCCGCCGAAGGTGGCCTTCGCCATGTTGAAGCAGCCGCCGAGATTGGTGCGTATCACTGCGTCCCAATCCTCATAGCTCATTTTCAGGAGCGTGCCGTCGCGGGTAATCCCAGCGTTGTTGACCACGATTTCTATCGGGCCATGCTCTTCCTCGACCTTCCGGCAGCCAACCTGCACGGCATCGAAATCGCCCACGTCGAATTTGATGGTGGGGAGGCCGGTTTCTTCGGTGAATTTTTTCGCCGCTTGGTCATTCCCGGCGTAAATGGCCACGACCTTGCAATCGCGCTCGTCGCGCAGCCTCTCGCAGATTGCGCGGCCGATGCCGCGCGTTCCTCCGGTTACGATGGCAACACGTCCCATAAATACTCTCCCCGGCCGTTCCGTAGCGTTAGGGTCGTTTTACGCACGCAAATGAGAAGGCGTAAAGACAAACCGCCTCACGCCGGGGGCGAACAATCGAACTTCTACGGGAAAAGGATGCGCGATGCGCAAATCAGAAGCGGATCTGGGTTCCGACGTAGACTGCCTGGTCGTCTTCCATGCCGTCGGTAAGCGGTCCGAGGCGATCACGATCCTGCGATAGCCGAACACCGGCCGTCACATCGAGATTGCGACTCAGACGGTAAGAACCGCCAAGGTCGACGCGCTGGGTGCCTGCACCTTCGAGCGTTCGCGGGGCACTGCCGGTACGGCCTTCCTGCTGCAATGCAATGCGTGACTGGAAGCGGTCGGGCTTTGCGTCATCCTTGCGGCTGTCGAACTTGGACAGATCGGGCATCGATATGTCCTTCAGCCCTTCGGCAACGGCAGCAGCGGAAACGCTCCGCGTCGGCTGGGCGAAGCTCTGGTAGCCTCGTGCGATACCCAGATTGTACCGGGTGGGCGCGACGGGCAATCCAGCCTGTTCGGAGCCGCCCCGGGTGAGGGATTCGAACCCACCCCGGCTCGAAAGGGTGCGGACCGCCGCTTCGTTCACGCGGACGGCGAAGTTGACTGTGCGATCACGCTGCGATGCCGGTTTGCTGGCAGGAGTAAAACGAAGAGCATCTTCCCCGACGATCTCGGCCACTTTCTGTGCCAATTCCGGATCCGCTCCAGCTGGGGTAAAGGGCAGGAAATCGATCGAATTTGGGGACGGGAGACTTTCCGAAGAAGGGACGGCGAAACCTGCGGCCGGAACAACCAGCGCAAGGCCTGCGACAGCAAGCATGGCCGGCGCTAACCGTCCCTTACTCCTGCTGATCTTCGCAATGCCCATCGAACGCCTCTATTTCCCCAATTTCACGGAGTTCGTGCCATAATAAGGCATTTTCCGCTTAACCGTTCCCGAACGACTCCAAAAACAACAGTAATGTAGGACCTTGTCCCCGCCTTGGCCAGCTTTTCCACAGGGCCGGTCCAATACGAGACAATGGTGTTGCGCGACTCACACAGGGCGGAACACGATTAAGGACGGGTTCACGCGCGACGGGCGTCTATGCCAGCCGAGGCGGATGGAGCGGAAAGCCAATGCTTGCTCCCGTCCGCGCAGTCTTTATAGAGCCGCAACGTTACT
>CAYPGL010000156.1:0-4949 GCA_964410035.1 uncultured Qipengyuania sp.
AATCGGTATCGTCGGCAAGGAAGCAGTTGCCGAGAGACTGGTCGATGGACTGCGGCGGATGGAATACCGCGGCTATGATAGCGCGGGTGTTTGCACCATAGACGCGGGCCGCTTGGTCCGCCGCCGTGCCGAAGGCAAGCTCAACAATCTGGTGGTGGAGCTGACCAAAAACCCTGCGTCTGGCGATATTGGTATCGCACATACCCGTTGGGCCACGCATGGTGCACCGACCGCGAACAATGCCCACCCGCATGCGACGGACCACGTCGCGCTGGTCCACAACGGCATTATCGAGAACTACAAGGAATTGCGTGCAGAGCTACGCGAAGATGGGCGCAGGCTGGAAAGCGACACCGACAGCGAAGTGGTCGCACACCTGATTTCGCGCCTCGTGGAAAAGGGAGAGACGCCTGAAAAGGCTGTCGCCGATGTTTTGCCTCGCCTTCGCGGTGCCTTTGCGCTCGCAATCGTCTTTCGCGAGCACCCCGAAATGGTGATCGGCGCACGGCGAGGATCGCCCTTGGTCGTGGGTTACGGAGATGGCGAGACCTATCTGGGCTCCGATGCGCTGGCGCTCGCTCCCCTGACCCAAAAGATCACTTATCTGGAAGAGGGCGATTGGGTTGTCGTCCGCCGTGAGGGTGCAACCATTTACGACGAGAATAGCGAAAAGGTTGAGCGTGAGATTCGCAGTTCGGGTGCTTCTGCCGCCGCCGTGGAGAAAGGCAATTATCGCCATTTCATGCAGAAGGAGATTTTCGAGCAGCCCACCGTGGTGGCGCAGACCCTCTCCTCTTATCTGCGGCAGTCAGACAACTCTGTGGCATTGCCACAATTCGACTACGACATCTCAAGCGTAAAGCGAGTGACAATTGTCGCATGCGGGACTTCGTTCTATGCTGGCATGGTTGCCAAATATTGGCTCGAGCAATTCGCCCGCGTACCGGTCGATATCGATGTGGCCTCCGAGTTTCGCTATCGCAATCCGGTTCTCGAAGACGGTGGTCTTGCCTTGTTCATCTCGCAAAGTGGTGAGACGGCTGACACGCTGGCGGCACTCCGTCATTGCAAGGAGAACGGCCAGACTATCGGTGCGGTCGTCAATGTGCCGACAAGCACGATGGCTCGTGAGGCGGACCTATTGCTTCCAACGCACGCAGGACCGGAGGTTGGTGTGGCCTCCACCAAGGCGTTTACCTGCCAGCTTGCTGTATTGGCGGCGCTCGCGGCGCACATGGCAGTAAAGAAGGGCTTGATGAGCCGTGAGGAGGAGCAGGAGGTCGTCGCTCACCTGCTTGAAGCGCCCGCTGCGCTAAACGCTGCACTTGACCACGATGATGATATCGCAAGCATGGCGCATATGATCGCTCCGGCGCGCGATGTCCTATATCTTGGGCGCGGTCCAGACTATCCCCTGGCCCTCGAAGGAGCGCTGAAACTCAAGGAAATCAGCTATATCCATGCCGAAGGCTACGCCAGCGGCGAGATGAAGCACGGGCCAATTGCGCTGATCGACGACGATGTACCGGTAATCGTGCTCGCGCCCTCCGGCCCGCTATTCGAAAAGAGCATTTCGAACATGGAAGAGGTCCGCGCTCGCGGGGGCCAAATCGTTCTCATATCTGATGCGAAAGGATTGCAAGAGGCGGGCGAAGGCTGCCTAGCCACTATCGAAATGCCACTCGTCCATCCACTTATCGCGCCGCTGGTCTATGCTATTCCGGTGCAATTGCTGGCGTATCATGTCGCCTGCGTGAAGGGGACCGATGTCGACCAGCCACGCAATCTCGCTAAATCGGTCACCGTCGAGTAGCAATTTCTTCAAACGAAACGGACCCTTAGTGTCAATTTTTCCAGACATTGCAAGCAGCTCGGACAGGGCAAAAAATCACATCCAGTTTACTCGAGAATAACCTTTCGCGCCTAAGCCGTATTGCGTGAGCGAGAACGAAATCGTGCCGTCCTCAGCGGACAGATCGCTAAGCATGCGACAGGTCATCGGGCTCGATGCGCCCGATTGCGGAGATTTCGCGCGACTGCATGGCCGGCAATACTCGACGGTCACTCAGCGGGCGGGTACGCGCATAGCACTGCACCTATTCGCTGCGATGGTGGTCGGCTGGATGTGCCGCGGCGCGATCCCCGGTATGCTGCTTGGCATCTGGGGCGCAGCGCTCGCCTCCGCGGTTGCCTATTCCTTTTGTCTCGATCGCCGCTTGAGCGATGCCGACGAACGCGTTTTCTCGATGGAGGAGTTGCATCGCCACGCGCTTGCGTCCGCTTTGAAGGGAGGCGTCTGGTCGTTCGGTTTGTGTATGGTTGCCGTCTTCGGGCCAGCCGACCACGTAGCTTATCTTTGGTCTGTGCTCGCATTCCTCATGATGGCAAGCGCTCTCAGCCGTTATGGTGCGCCATTGAGCACCATCGCCTTTAGCCTGGCGGTCAGCGCTGGGTCCCTCATCGCGGCTCTGGCCACCTTCAATTATGGTCTTGCGGCCATTATCACGGCAAGCGCCTTCTTCGCCTGTTTCGGTGTGATCGAAACGGCACGCATGGCAATCGGGGCGCGTGTCGCCGAACTCGAGATGCACGAGAAGAGCGAAACCGTGTCGATGTTGCTGCGCGAATTCGAGGACGGCCAAGCCGACTGGTTGTGGCAGATCGATACGAACCGGCGGCTGCGTTCGGTCAGCCCCCGCCTAGCGTTCGCGATGGGTAAAGACCTCGCCGAGATAGAGGGCAAGTCGTTCCTTCAGCTAATCTCTGGTGAAGGCTGGAAAACGGGCCAGTTTCCTTCCAGCATTCATGAGTTGGCAGACAGGCTCAAGGGGAAGGAAAGTTTCTCGAATCTTCTCGTGAAGGCTCTGGTCGATGGTCAAACCCGGTGGTGGGAGATGTCGGGCACGCCCATGTTCGACGAAGACGGAGTTTGGCTCGGTTTTCGGGGCGTGGGTTCGGATGTGACCACTCAGCGCGAAAGTAGCGAGAAGATCGAGTATCTGGCCCGGTATGATACGCTCACCCAGTTGCCGAACCGGCTTCAGATCAATGAATCGCTGTTTCAAGCGCTAACATATGCCGGACAGTGGCGCAGTCGTTGCGGCTTGCTGATGATCGATCTCGACCGCTTCAAGTCCGTCAACGACTCTCTGGGTCATTTGGTAGGCGACAAGATGCTGGCGGACGTGGCATCGCGGTTGAAACCCCTGATGGGAGAAGGAGAACTTTGCGGAAGGCTGGGCGGCGACGAATTCGCCGTGATCATCCGGGATGCGAGCGACCGTCGGCGCGTGGATACATTGGCCAAGGCTATCATTTCTGCGCTTTCGACACCCTATCATATCGATGGACAGGTCCTTTACGTTGGCGCCAGCGTCGGGTCGGCGATAGGCCCTCGCGATGGGAATACGGTCGAGGAACTGCTTCGCAACGCTGACCTCGCGCTTTATCGGGCTAAGGATGAAGGTGGCGGTGGTCATTTCGAGTACGAGCCAGCACTGCATAGCAATGCGGAGGAACGCCGAGTACTCGAATTCTCGCTGCGATCCGCACTCGAGAAGAACGAATTCGTCCTCCATTACCAACCTGTCGTGGATGCGCAAACCGAAGAGCTCGTCAGCTTCGAGGCGCTGATCCGTTGGAACAGCGAAGAACATGGTTTCGTCAGCCCGGCGAAGTTCATTCCGCTCGCCGAAGATACCCGGTTGATCGTTCCGATCGGAACTTGGGTGATGCAGGAGGCCTGCCGCGAGGCGGCGCTAAACTGGCCAGAGAACGTTAAAGTCAACATCAACGTTTCGCCAGAGCAGTTGGTGGAGCCTGACTTCGCCGGTACAGTTGTCCGCGCGTTATCGCACAGCGGGCTAGACCCCAAGCGGCTTGAGATAGAGGTGACCGAGAGCATCTTTATGCGAGATGCCAATGTTGCGCGCAAAGCTCTGGAGCAGTGCATGGCACTCGGATGCTCGGTCGCGCTCGACGATTTCGGGACCGGCTATTCCTCGCTCGGTTATCTGCGCAAGCTGAAGTTCACGACAATCAAGGTCGATCGGACCTTCGTTCAGGGAGCGGCGCAAAACAGTCCCGAGAGCCTTGCGATCATTCGTGCCGTGGTCGCAATGGCGGACAGCTTGGATATGACGACTACTGCGGAAGGCGTGGAAAACGAGGAGGAGGCGGAGATGATCCGCCGGCTCGGCTGCAACAAGATTCAAGGCTTCCATTTCGGCCGCCCCATGCCTTCGGAAGATGCGCGCAAGATTTTCCGGAGCCCCGTTTCGGGCGCGCGCAAATTGGCCTAAGAATATCAGGCGCTAGCCAGCGCTTTCATAACCCCTTCGAAGAGTGCCAGTCCGTCGGTCCCTCCATGCGCCGCATCCACAGCGCGTTCGGGATGGGGCATCATGCCAAGGACATTGCCTGCCTTGTTGAGAACACCGGCGATGTTATGGCGCGATCCGTTGCAATTCTCGACATACCGGAAAACCACGCGGCCTTCGCCATCGAGGCGGTCGAGAGTATCCTCGTCGGCGAAGTAATTGCCATCATGGTGCGCCACAGGGATGCTGATTTCCTGCCCGGCGGAATAGCCGCTTGTAAATATCGACTTTGCGTTTTCGACTCTGAGGGCGACACTGCGGCAGATGAAATGCTGGCTGGCATTGCGCATCAAGGCGCCCGGCAGCAATCGCGCTTCGGTCAGTACCTGAAATCCGTTGCACACGCCTAGCACCGGTACACCATGATCGGCGGCGCGAATTACTTCGCGCATGATCGGGCTGTTCGCTGCCATCGCACCCGAGCGCAGGTAGTCGCCGTACGAAAAGCCACCAGGGAGGGCGATGAAGTCGAGGCCTTGCGGAAGCTCGGCATCGCCATGCCAAACGCGGACTGGCGCGCTACCCGAAACCTGTTCAAGCGCCACTGCCATGTCGCGGTCGCAATTCGAA
>CAYPGL010000157.1:0-4929 GCA_964410035.1 uncultured Qipengyuania sp.
CCGGGCGCAAAGGTGATTTCGCGCGAATCTTCCTGGGCATTCCTGTCGATGCCGCGAACGCTAACCCCCGCGGCGGACCCGCGAAGGTTCGGCAGATCGGTGCCGCCGGTGCTGGCGGAGATGCCGGTTGCGAAACGGCCGTTGACGAACCATTCCGAGCTGTCCCCGGCCAGCAGGGCGTCGCAGGTTTCGTCCAGAATGGGGATAACGACGGCATCCTCCAGCGAACGTCCGTAACCGACTGGGAAAAGTGCGCCATCCGGACCGTTGAGGGGACCGAAGTCACAGGTCGCGGGCCAGCTGAAGCCAAGTTTGCCGGTGGCCGGCTGCGCGCCGGTCAGGACGTCGGCAATGCCCGCACCTTCGCTGCCCGGAAGCCATGAGGCGACGAATGCATCGGCCGCGTTGAGCTCGCGATTGACCCACATCGGGCGGCCGGAAAGGAACACCGCAACCGTGGGCACGCCTTCGGCCTTGAACTTGCGCAGAAGACTAAGGCCTTCTTCATCCGAGAAACCGAGATGCTTCCGGTCGCCCGCGAATTCCGCATAGGGTTCCTCGCCGAAGACTACGACGGCGACATCGGGTTTGGTCGAGTAGCTGCCATCGACCGAGAGCGTGGCCTGCCCGCCGCTTTCTTCAGCCGCGGATTCAAGGCCGCTCCAGATCGAGGTTGCGCCGGGGAAATGGCTGTTATCGAGATCGCCACCGCCCTGCCAGGTCAGCGTCCAGCCGCCAGATGCCTGCGCGATATCGTCTGCCGCATTGCCGGCAACGAGAATGTTCGCTCCATCCTTTAGCGGAAGCACGCCATTGTTCTTGAGCAAGACCTGCGACTTAACGACCGCCTCGCGCGCAATCGCACGGTGGTCAGGCGAACCGAGAAGCTCGTAATCACCCGCATTGGGACGGTTCGACGGTTGGATGAATTCATCAAGCAAACCGGCGCGCATTTTAACGCGCAGCACTCGGCTTACGGCTTCGTCCAGCTTTGCCATCGGAATGGTGCCGCCTTTCACCTGCTCCATGATGGTTTCGAGCAGACCTTTCCATTCGTCGGGCACCATGTAGATGTCGAGCCCCGCCAGCAAAGATTGCGGACAATCGGTATTGGTGCATCCCGCAACCTGTCCGTGGCCGTTCCAGTCGCCCACGACCAAGCCGTCGAATCCCAGCTCGCCGCGCAGGACACCTGTCAACAGCGCCTCGTTGCCGTGCATCTTGCGGCCGTTGATCGAGTTGAAGCTGGCCATGATCGCTTCCACGCCAGCGTCGATAGCGGCGGGGTAGGGGGCGGCATGCACTTTCTTTAGGGCTTCGATATCGCCAGTGACCTCGCCCTGGTCGACGCCCTTATCTGTCCCTCCGTCGCCGAAGAAGTGCTTTGCAGTGGCAATGACATGACCGGCCCCGAGGCGGTCGACGTCGCCTTTGCGGCCCTGCAGACCTTCGATGAGGGCGGCACCCAAGGGAGCGACGATGGCGGGGTCTTCGGAATAGCTTTCGTAGGTGCGGCCCCAGCGATCATCGCGCGCCACGGCGACGGTTGGCGAGAAGTTCCAGTCGATGCCCGTAACCTCGATCTCGACGGCTGTCGCTTCACCGATGCGGCGAAGCAAATCGGGATCGCGCGTCGCGCCCAGCCCGATGTTGTGCGGAAAGATTGTGGCCCGCACGACATTGGTGTGTCCGTGGACGGCATCGGTGCCCCACATGGTCGGGATGACCGGCTCGCCATTTTCCATTGGCGCGACAGAGGCGAGATACATCTCGTCCGCCAGCCGGAGCCATTCGGATGCTTCGGCAAATTCATCGCCATAAGGTCCGCCGTTGCCCCCGTTGAGATAGCTGCCGAAGCGATATCGGCGCATATCCTCTGCGGTGAAACTGTTGATCTGCGGCTGGATGAGCTGCGCGACCTTGCGCTCCAAACTCATGCGCGAAAGCAGGTCGGCTACACGCGCGTCTTCGCTGGATGGAGCGATCGCCTCGGACGCTGTTTCGATTTCGTCGGGGACCGTGCTGCAACCTCCCAAGAGTACCGCAGCGGCAGTCGCCATCCAAAACGCCTTCATATCCATCATCCCTCCGCGCCCCTTTGAGAACGTTATCAATCACGGGGGTTGCCATGAGGCGTGGGCAAAATCAAGCGACTAGTTCGAGCGGGGCATCGTAACCAGCAAGGCGGTCGCAATCGCTGCCAGAGCCGCAAGGGCGACAAAGAGCCCGGCAAAGCCGAATAGCGGGACAAGCATGATCGTGAGCCACGGCATGATCAGGCTCGGCATGGTGTTGGTGAGATTGAAGAGCCCCAGGTCGCGACCCCGTGTTTCCGGGCGCGGAAGCACGCGAAGGGTTTGGCTGGAATGCAGCGCAAGAAAGACGCCGGTCGACAGGCCGAAAACGACATAGCCTGCGATGGCCCCCGTGAGGTCCTGGGCCAGCGACATGATGAGTAGCCCCCCGGTTCCTATGCCTGCACCTATAGCAAGCGGCAGGATCGGGCGGTCGCGCCGGTCCGACCACCGCCCCGCGAGAAGCGCCAGGGGCACGGACAGACCCAGAACCGCCGCGAATATCCGCGCCGTATCGTTGTCGGAAAAGCTTTCGTCGATGCTGACGAACCAGATCAGGAGGTAGTCGAAGAGCGCCGCCTCCGCGATCTGTACAAGCAATCGCGCGAGCCACATCCTGGAAACCGCCCCGCGTCTGAATGTTCGCCGCGACCCGTGGAGATCGAGACTCGAACACATGAGGTGAGGCATCTGCACCGGCCTGCCGAAGAGCACGACGGGCAGAACCATGCCTGCGACCAGAAGTGCTACAAGAATCAACCGCCCGTCCGGATTGGCCAGGCCTGGAATGGTTACCAGCGCGCCGGCAGCGGCCCCCATAGCGGGGGCGAAGGCGAGCAACCCCCCGAGCAGGCCCTTCTGTGCGTCCGGCACGACATCTCCGGCCCACGCCGTAAGCGGGGCGAGCATCATGTTCAGCGCAAACTGCCACATCACTATGAGGATAATGAGGTGTGCCGGCGTCTCTGCCTCGCTTACCGAAACCAGCAGGAGGCACGATAGGAGGAGCCCCCCCAAGATCCACGGCACTCTCGTTCCAGTGCGATCGCTGGCCCAACCGAAGCAGATATTCGCGACGCTGGCCGCAATCGCCCCGGCGAAGGCGATATACGCAAGATAGGTAATCGTTTCACTTCCGGCCAAATCCGTCACCCGGACCGGCAGGAGTAACGTCAGAAAAGGAACATAGGACACGGCCCCTCCGGCCGCAGCAAGGGCATAGAGCCACAAGAAGCGCTGCGACTGACGCTGCGGTAGGCCGGTTTCAACCTGCGACACGAACGGGGGGGCGTGTCGTCGATCCGCGGACAACGAGCTCGCCTTCGAGCGTGACGGGACGCTCGGCAGGTTTCCTTTTGCGCGCTTCGATCAGCAGTTCGACGGCACGGGCAGTTGTGGCTGCGATGGGTTGGTCGATCGCTGTCAGTGCAGGCTGGGTAAAGCGTACGATGGGAGAATTGTCGAAGCTGATCAGCGAAAGGTCTTTCGGGATGTCCAGCCCGCGATCGCGTGCCACTTCAAGCGTGGCAAGCGCCATCTGATCGCTACTTGCAATGATGGCGGTCGGCGGACGATCAAGATCGAGAAGCTTTCTTGCAGCTTCCGCACCGCTTTCGAAGCCGAAATCCCCTCTCTCGTAAAGGCCCTCGTGCGATAGACCGCCTTTCGCCATTGCTTGCTGCCAGCCCTCGATACGCCACTCGGAGAGGCTAAAATCTGCGGGACCGGCAATGAAACCGATGCGCTCGTGGCCCAGCCCGATCAGATGCTCCGTCGCCAGGCGCGCATTATGCTTATCGCCCATCGTCATGGCGATGCCGGGACCTTCCTGCATCGAACCAATCCGCGCGAAGGGTATCCCCCGCTCGGCAAGCAGGCCCGTTATGAGCGAGTTCTCGGAATTCGGAGGGGTAAGGATGACACCATCCGGCTGGAGCGCTGCTATTGCGGCCCCCAGTTCGCGCTCGACATGGTCGTTATGCGTATCGACCAGCTCGACGAGCATCCGGTAGCCGTGCTCCGCGCAGGTTAGCATTCCTCCCAATAGCATCTGGTCGACCCAGTCGCGCCCTTCGCGGGCGCGCCAGTCGGCAATCGTTAGATCGCGGTCGTTGATGGCGAGGATGAGGTACGAACGCGAGCCGCTCATTCGCCGTGCGGCAATGCTGGGCACGTAGCCGAGCCTATCGATGCTGGCTTGCACCCGCGCCTTCATCGCGGGACGGACATTGGGTTCATTGTTTATAACACGGCTGACGGTTTGCAAAGATACACCCGCATCAGCGGCTACATGCTTAATCGTCACCGACTGGCGTCGCCGACCCATTGTTCGAAATCCCTTTGCCAACGCCATTCGCTACCGCAGCATCCCCTCCGAGGCTACAGCTCCTCAGGCAGCTTGCGCTTGTTTTGCACCGCAATAACGTTTCACGAACGCATGATGCTTAGGTAGGCCAGCGACGGTGCGCTCGACATTGCCGCGCAAGACGCCAAGGAAGTGTCTCAGTTCCTCCTCGGTCATCTTCGTTGCGACAGGATGATAGGCTTTGGGCATTATCCCCTGTCCAAGCATAACCTGTACCCAGCTGTTTTCTGCGAATAGCTCTTCATTCTTGCGAAATACCCTTCCCGTTTCGCGGAAGAGTTCGATCTTTTGAGCAAGACTGTCCGGGATTTCCATGTCGGCGCATTGCCGCCAGAAAGGCGAGTCACGCCGTTCGGTGACCTTATAGTGGAGGATAAGAAAGTCCCTAATCTGGTCCATGTCGGTCAATTGCTGATCGTTGAACTCCTCGACATCGCGCTTGCTAACTTCGTCACCGAAGGGAAGCATTCTAATGAGGCGGAGCACGGC
>CAYPGL010000158.1:0-4923 GCA_964410035.1 uncultured Qipengyuania sp.
AATTGGTACCGTCGAACAACGAGACGTGGGTCTGCTCCACGCCGTGGGGCAGGGTATCCCCATCGATTGCGAAGCCGTGGTTCATGCTCGTGATCTCGACGAGGCCGGTGCTTTCGCCCCTCTCTTCCCCGACCCGCTGGACGGGGTGGTTCGCGCCGCGGTGGCCCTGGAACATCTTGGCGGTCTTTGCCCCTGCGGCGAGCCCAAGCATCTGGTGGCCGAGGCAAATGCCGAACAGCGGCACGTCGCGCTCCAGCAGTCCCTTGATTATCGGCACGGCATATTCGCCTGTCGCCGCCGGATCCCCGGGGCCGTTGGAGAGGAATACGCCTTCGGGTTCCAGCGCAAGAACGCCCTCGAGGCTGGTGCGCGCGGGCACGACCGTGACCTTTGCGCCCGCCTTCACAAGATTGCGGAAGATATTGTCCTTCGCGCCATAGTCGATGGCCACGACATGCGGATTGCGGTTGTCGGCCTTCGAGAAGCCGGTTCCAAGCTGCCAATAGCCGCCCTGCCAGTTCTCGTGCGCATCGCGCGTCACGCCCGGAACAAGGTCCAGCCCTTCCAGCCCGCTCCATTCGGCCGCCTGCTTCTTCAGCGCCTTCATGTCGAACTGGCCGCGCGGATTGTGCGCGATCACGGCATTTGGCGCGCCCCGGATGCGGATGCGCCGGGTGAGCGCCCGGGTGTCCACGCCGGACAGGCCGATCTTGCCGTGCCGCACGCACCAATCCACGAACTCTTCGCGGGCTCGGAAATTCGAGTGGCGGGTCACTTCCTGGCGCACGACGAGGCCGACTGCGCCCAACCCGCGGCTCTCCACATCTTCTTCGTTCGCGCCGACATTGCCGATGTGCGGAAAAGTAAAAGTCACGATCTGGCTGTCGTAGGAAGGATCGGTCATCACCTCCTGGTATCCGGTCATCGCGGTATTGAAGCAGACTTCGCCGACCGCGCTGCCGGAAGCTCCGAAGCCTTTGCCCCAGATACAGGTGCCGTCTGCCAGAACGAGGACTCCCGTCGCATCTTTGGGTTGCGCGTGCGAAAATGCGGACAGGGCCATGGGCGCTCCGGGTAAGGGGTTTCCAGCGATGTGTGCTAAGTCCCAGCCGCTAAGGGCAGCGACGAGTCCCGTCAAGCGTCCTTGCTGCGGAACACTTGGTTTTCCGCGGCCTTCCATTAAATGAGGGTCGAAACATCCACAATTAAGGCAAGAAGAGGCAGAATGCTCCGCGAAAAGATCCAGTCCGAGACCGTGACCGCCATGAAGGCCAAGGAGAAGGAGCGCACGGCCGCGCTCCGCCTCATCGGGGCGAAGATCAAGGACCGCGATATCGAACTGCGGACTTCGGACAAGAAGCCGGGCGATGACGAGTTGGTCACCGAGGTTTTGATGAAAATGGCCAAGCAGCGCCGCGAATCGATCGAGATGTATGAAAGCGGCGGCCGCCAGGAACTGGCGGACAAGGAGAAAGCCGAACTCGCCGTCATCGAGGAATTCCTGCCCAGGCAGATGAGCGAAGACCAAACCCGCGCCGCCATCGCGCAGATCAAGGCGGATACCGGCGCAGAGGGCATGAAGGACATGGGCAAGGTCATGGCCGAACTGAAAGTGCGCCACGGCGCCACTTTGGACATGAGCAAGGCGAGCGGGCTGGTGAAGGAGGCGCTATCTTGAAGAAGCTGCTACTGATCGTGCCGCTTGCGCTCGCGGCGTGTTCCCAGAATGAACCGGAACCTACGCCCACGCCGAAACCGACGGTCGCCCAGCCGCGCGCCCTCGCTCCGGCAGACCTCGATCTTTCCACTCTGGGAGCAAAGATCGTCGGCCCCCAAGGGCCCGAAGTCGAAACAGCGTTGAGCGCGGGAAATCGCGAAATCGGCAAGATGATGAGCTTCGTCGCCTGTCCCGAAGATGCGGAAGTCTGCGTGCCCGGGGATATGCCTGAAGGTACGATCTACACCTATGTCCACCGCGTCACGCTGGCAGATGCTCCGCCTGAAGAGCAGGAAGTTCAACCGACCGAAGGCCCGGAAGTCGTCGAAAGCCCGCCTACGCTTTTCCGCATGACGCAGGAAGCCCATGGCTTCAACCGTGCGGTCGGCTACTCGAATGCGCAGGCGCTGGAAGCACTAGGCAGCGAGGATGCGATCTCGATTACCAGCGACGGCGGCCAGCTGATCTGGCGCGTGACCGAGGGCGATGGCTGGAAGCCCGGCTCGACGATCACTTTCTGGTGGCAATCCACCCTGCCTCCGGCCGGTCCGGCGGATGCCTATCTTTTGGAGGTTAATGGCAATCAGGCGGTGGCCAGCGGTCCCTTTCCTGCGGAAGAAAAACCGGCAATGGCACCGCGCCCGAACTAGCGATTGGCAGCGCGCGGTTGTAGGATAGGGGCATGGCCCTCTCACCCCAATGGCTGGACGAATTGCGCATGCGGACGACGCTGTCCGCCGTGATCAGCCGCACGGTGAGGCTGACCAAGGCAGGGCGCGAGTTCAAGGCTTGCTGCCCTTTTCATAACGAGAAGACCCCCAGCTTCTACGTCAACGACGAAAAGGGCTTTTACCACTGTTTCGGCTGCGAGGCGCATGGAGACGCCATCCGCTGGCTGACCGACCAGCGCGGCATGCCCTTCATGGACGCGGTCAAGGAACTGGCCGTCGAGGCGGGGATGGAGGTTCCCGCCCCGGACCCGCGATCCGCGGAACGGGCGGAAAAGCGGGCGAGCCTGCATGATGTCAACTCCGCGGCACAGCAGTGGTACGTCGACACGCTGGCTTCTTCCGGTGGCGCAGAGGCCCGGGCCTATCTGAAGAATCGGGGCTTTTCCGAAAGGGTGGTGCGCGAATTCGGCTTCGGCTTTGCACCGTCCGATCGCCAGGCCCTCAAGAACGCCCTGCCTTTCGAAGAGTCAATGCTCATCGAAGCGGGAATGCGGATCGAGGTCGAAGGCAAGGATCCCTACGACCGTTTCAGAGGCCGCCTGATGCTGCCCATTCAGGACACGCGCGGCCGGGTGATCGCATTCGGCGGGCGCATCCTCGATGCAGATGCGCACGGACCAAAATATCTCAACAGCCCCGATACGCCACTCTTCGACAAGGGCCGCACTCTATACAATCTGCACCGCGCCGCGCCTGCAGCCCGTCAGAGCGGACGGATCGTAGTCGTCGAAGGCTATATGGATGCCATCGCGCTCGCAAATGTCGGTATCGCGGAAGCCGTCGCGCCGCTTGGCACGGCGCTCACCGAGCACCAGATCGAGCTTCTCTGGCGCCAGGTGGAGCGGCCGATCCTGTGCTTCGACGGCGACAATGCCGGGCAACGCGCAGCCATGCGCGCCATCGGACGTGTGCTACCGATGCTTCGACCCGGCCATTCGCTCGCCATCGTGCGTATGCCCTTGGGCAAGGATCCGGACGATCTCCTGCGGGAGCGGGGCACCGCTGCGATGGAGGAACTACTTGCCAATCCCGAAAGCCTGCTCGACACACTATGGGCTTTCGAACGCGATGCGATGCCGCTCAGTTCTCCCGAAGAGAAAGCGGGGCTAAAGGAACGGTTGTTGCACCACGTCGATGCGATCCAGCACCCCGACATCAAGGCGCTCTATAAGCGCGAACTGCTCGAGCGATTCTCCAATTTCGCCTTTCCGCCCCGCCCTCCAAGGGAGTTCAAGCCGCGCGGGCAGTGGCAAGGCGGTTTCAAAGCGCCCCCTCCCCGCCTTTCCCCCGAGACTGCTGCCCGGCTTCGGCGCGCCATGTCGGGCGGCTCGCGTGATGCCCTTTCGAGCGCCGTTATCCACGGGCTCTTGCGCCATCCCGGAGAAATCCACCGGCATGAAGCGGCCCTCTCGCGCTTCGCCGCGCGTGACCGAAATGTCGGTCCCGCGATAGATTCCTTGCTCGCCGCTGCGGAAATGCTTGATTCGCACGCCCAATCGCCCATATCGCTGCCAGAAGGCCTACCCGCCCCACCGGCAAACACCCGCTTCGCCTTTCTAGATAAAGGCACCGACCCGGTTAATGCGCGCGAGGATCTGGCTGAAGCCGTGTCGTTGCTGGTCGAAAGGCCGGCCCTCGAAGCTGCGCTCGCCGAGGCGACGGCGCGATTCGAAACGGACCCCGAAGGAGCTTTCGCCGAACAACAGCGTTTGTTGAAGCGAAAGCTGGAATTCGAGGCGCGACTCGGACACATGGCAAGTCGAAGGGCCGCTTCGTCGGCCACCAAGGATAGAGACAGCACGCAGGGTGTAGAACCTGCGGGCGGTGCATAGAACGGACCGATTGCAGTTTATGGCCACCAAATCGAAGTCTGGCGACAAGGACGACGCTCCCCTCATCGATCTCAACGAGGCGTCGATCAAGAAGCTCATCACCAAGGCGAAGAAAAAGGGCTACGTCACCTATGACGAGCTAAACGATGCCCTGCCGCAGGGCGAGATGAGTTCCGACCAGATCGAAGACATTCAGTCCGCACTGTCCGAAATGGGCGTGCAGATCGTCGAGAACGACGAGGATGCCGAGCAGGAAGACGAGGTCGAGGAGATCGCGCCCGCACCCTCCTCCGCGAAGGAGAAGGAAACCAAGAAAGCTGCGCCCAAGAAACTCGCCGCTGGCGAACGAACCGACGATCCCACCCAGGAGTCCGAGGAAAACCAGCAGCAAGAGACTCAACGAGGGTGGCTCACGATGGTTGGGACGAGGTGTGGGACGAGGTGTGGGACGAAGATGCGCACGTTGGCTCCCGACCGGGCAGGCTTCCGCGCTCGAGCGTCGCGAGGCCCGACTGGATTCTCATATTCATGGTGATAGAGTACCAACGCTATGAGAAGACTCACCCTCACCACGATCGCCATCCTCGCCGTGCTCGCGCTCGGCTCGCTCCAGCTGGGCGCTCAGGAGGCATCTTCCAAGATC
>CAYPGL010000159.1:0-4896 GCA_964410035.1 uncultured Qipengyuania sp.
CCGTCCGCATCCAGCCGTATTTCGGCTATCGCAACCGCGAACGGTTGTTCATCACTGTCCGCGCGCTGCGTTCGCGCAAGGACGAGTTCGGCAAGCCCGGCAAGTGGCGGGCGTTTCGCACCATGATGGCGCAATTCGCCAGCCACGAAGCCCCCGATCTTCCCGTCGAACTTGAGGTGAAATCGCCGACCGGCGAAACGCGGCGCCATCAGGCGGTCACCGACAAGGAAGGCTTCGTCCAGTTCGACATCCGGTTGGAAGGGGCGTGGGACTATGAAGAATACCCACAGTGGGAAACGGTGACGCTGCACTGGAAGAACGGCGAGGGTGCACAATACGTCGATGGACACGTGCTTGCCCCCGGCACCGCGACCGGTCTGGCGATAATTTCCGATATCGACGACACAATCATCGAAACGGGCATCACCGGCAATTTTCGCGCGGTCTTGCGCAATTGGCGGCGCGTGCTGATGCAGATGCCGGAAGAACGCATTCTCGTGCCGGGTGCAGACGTTTTCTATAACGCCCTCGGTGGCAACCAGGGCCTGCCCGAGGGGGAAGGTCACGCAGGCGACCACCAGTACGCCTCGCGGCGGCCGTTCTTCTACGTTTCCTCCAGCCCGTGGAACCTGTTCTCCTATCTCGTCACCTACATGAAGGGACGCGGGTTGCCGCTGGGCCCTATAAGCCTGCGCGATTGGGGGCTGAACCGCGAAACGTTTGGGTCGTCCAGCCACGGCGCGCACAAACGTACGGCGATCGAAGCGATCGTCGCGGCCTATCCGGAGATGAAATTCGCCTTGATCGGTGACGATTCCCAAGGCGACCTCACCGCATTCTCGGAAATTGCCGTCGCCGCCCCTAACCGCATTCGCGCGGTCTTTATCCGCAAGGTAGGCGAAGCGATGAGCCCAGAAGAAAAGGCTGCGAAATCTGCGCTGGAAGCTGCCGGAATCCCGTTATGGCTGGGGGAGGGTTACAGCGAGGGGCATGAATTTCTTGGCTCGATCGGACTGCTGGAAGATGGCGAGGCGGCCAAGATCATCGACTCGGTCGGCAAAAGCAACACCGAGGTAGCAGAGTGAGGCACCGGATGATGTGGATCGCCACTGTCCTGCTTGGTCTCCTGTTGCTTTCCGCGCTCGCATTCTGGCTGGCAGTCCGCCAGAACGGTCCCGCGGTGCTAGATGCGGTGGACCGCTTGGCCGGACCTGATGCCGGAGTAGAATTGGTACGCCGGGCGAGCACCGGAAGCCACCCGGAACAGCGGGTTCTCGTCTATCGCGGCAAATCTGCAACGGGCCCTTTGCCGGTCTTCGTGTTCTTCCACGGCGGGGCATGGGCGCAAGGCGATCCCCAGGATTACAGCTTCATTGCGCGCAATATCGCGCCCGAGGGGTATATCGTGGTACTCGGGGGCTATCGATTGAACGAACCCGGCCGTTATCCGGCGATGTTGGAGGATACCGCGGCCGCAATCGGCTGGGTGTACGACAATATCGAGAAACTCGGCGGCGATCCCGATCGCATAGTGCTTTCTGGTCATTCCGCTGGGGCCTATAATGTGATGCAGGTGGCCCTCGATAACCGGTGGCTGGATAAGGCGGGCGTACCGCAGACAGCACTGCGCGCCGTCGTAGGCCTTGCCGGCCCCTACGATTTCCATCCCTTCGATACTGACAGCAGCCGCGCCGCCTTTGCCAGTGTCGGCGCAGGCCCGGAAAGCCAGCCGGTCAACAATGTACGCGGTGACGTGCCGCCGGTGCTGCTAGTTCATGGCGAAGACGATACGGTCGTCAGGATTCGCAATTCGAAGGCGCTCGCTCAAGCTTTGCACAAGGCAGGAGCAAAGGTCGAAACGCTCTATCTTCCCGGCAAAACGCATAGCGATCCCTTGCTCGCCCTGACCCATCCCTGGCGGCGTGATCCTTTCGTCTTCGAAAGACTGACGCAATTCCTTCAGGCGACGGTTCCGGTTTCAGTTCCGGTTCAGGCCGAAACCCCCTAATGTCGCGGCTGATGCGCCTCCTCTCCCATATCCTAGCCCTATTCGCGCTGGCGGTCCTCGTCGCACAGCCCGCAGCCGCACAGTCGATCCTCCGCGATGCGGAGACTGAGGCATTACTCGACGAGATTTCCGCGCCTCTCATCGAAGCTGCCGGGCTGGAGCCGGGCAATGTCGATGTAGTCCTGATCAACGATCCCTCGATCAACGCTTTTGTTGCTGGCGGGCAGGCAGTTTATATTCATAGCGGGCTGATCGATGCCGCGGACACCGCCAATGAAGTGCAGGGCGTGATTGCGCACGAACTCGGCCACGTAACAGGTGGCCATGTGATCCGCACCGGCGAAGGTCTCGCCACCGCCAGCAAGATCTCGATCCTTTCCATGCTGGCGGGGATCGGCGCAGCCCTAATGGGCGGGGGCGAAGCGGCGATGGGCATCATCGCCGCCGGGCAGCAGGCCGCAATGGGCAAGTTCCTCGCGTTCAGCCGGACTCAGGAAGCGAGCGCGGATGCTGCGGGCGCCGAATATCTTTCCGAGGCAGGTATCACTGGCAAGGGTTCGCTCGCGTTCTTTGAAAAGCTCCTCAATCAGGAAAACCGCCGCGCCATCCTCCAGAATGACGAAGCGGGCTTCTATCGTACCCACCCGCTATCGGGCGATCGCATATCGAAGCTCACCGACACCTACCGCAAAGATCCGGCTTGGAACGCCCCGCTCGATGAAGATTGGGAGAATCGTTTCCAGCGCGTCAAAGCCAAGTTGCAGGGATATGTCGCCAAGCCCGAACATACGCTGCGCGATTATCCCGAAGGCGACGACTCTACTCCCGCCCTGTTGGCGCGGGCCTATGCCTATCACAAGGAGGCCCGGATCGACCGCGCTCTTGCGGCTGCGGATACGCTCATCGAGCGGTCTCCGAAGGATCCCTATTTCCTCGAACTCAAGGGGCAGGTCCTGCTCGAATCGGGGCGCGCCGAAGAGGCGCTCGGCCCGCTGCGCAGTGCCACCGAGCTGACCCGCGCCGAGCCGCTGATCGCCTCCATGCTCGGGCACGCGCTGATCGCGACCGAAGACAAGGCGAATTACGAAGAGGCCGAGCGAGTCTTGCGTGCCGCTGTCGGGCGTGACCGGTACAATCCCTTCGCCTGGTATCAACTGGGCGTGGTCTATGCTGCCAGGGGCGACATGGCGCGCGCGCGGCTTGCCAGTGCGGAACAGCAGGTGATGAACCGGCAGTATCCCCTGGCGCTGCGGAGTGCACAGGCGGCCGAAGCGGAATTGCCTTACGGCTCGCCCGACTGGCTGCGTGCGCAGGATATCGCGATGGAAGCGCGTGCACTGATGGAACAGTTGTGCGAAATGGACAGGGCCGAATGCGACGATCGCAGGCGCTGAACAATGGGTGGGTGAATTCATGAAACATGTGCTGACCGCAATCGTCGCTCTGCTGGCGGGTTTCGCTGGTGCGGCGGCTTTTTCCTATAGCGGGCTAGGCCATTCGCAAACGCGTGAATACCTTGTGAGCAATCCGGATATCCTGCCCGAAATGGCCAATGCCTATCAGGCGCAGGAGGCCGAGGACCGGCTAGCATCAGTTTCTGGCAATATTTCCCAGCCATTCGAAGGGGCAGTTCTGGGAAACCCAGATGGTTCAAAGACTTTGGTGAAGTTTACCGATTACGCTTGCGGATATTGCCGCTCCAGCGTCCCGGACATCGACCGCCTGATCGCTGACGATCCCGATTTGCGAGTGGTCGTTCGCGAATGGCCGATCTTCGAGGGAAGCGAGGCCGCTGCGCGCATGGGTCTTGCTGCGGCGGAGCAGGGCAAGTTCGAACAATTCTATCATGCCATGTTCGCCAACGGCCAGCCCACCGCGGCCAGCATCGCCGGCGCTGCCGAGGCCGCGG
Organism: uncultured Qipengyuania sp.; assembly: GCA_964410035.1. GTDB lineage: Bacteria > Pseudomonadota > Alphaproteobacteria > Sphingomonadales > Sphingomonadaceae > Qipengyuania. The sequence continues at coordinate 3,918 of CAYPGL010000159.1, forward strand.
GCATCGATATGGATGCCGCGCGCGAATTCGGGTCTTCGGACGAAGTGACCGCAGAACTGGCGCGCAACGCTGCCTTCGCACGGCAGCTAGGCTTCACCGGGACGCCCAGCTGGGTGTTCGAGGATCAGGTGATCGAAGGCGCAGTCGGCTACGAGCGGCTGGCCCAGATCGTCGGCGATAGCGAAGGCTGAGATTGACGCCGCGCCTCGTTTTTTTGTCTCACTATCGCGTTTGCCGAGGAGGAGATCGCGATCCTCGAGGCGCATGTCGCCCGCCATGGCTGGAAGCGGGGCGAGGCCGACTGGGCCAGCCGCTTCGCCCAGCCCTGAGCCTAATCCTCCACGGCCTTCGCGTACATCGAGGCCAGCGGTTTCGCCATGACGCGGCGGACCATCGGTTCGAAGAATTCCAGTGGCTCGCTCTCATAGTCCGGATCGAAGGCGGCCTGATCGTACTTCTCGCAGAATTCAGCGCAGGCGTCGAAATGCGGAGACGTGCGAAAATTTTCCCGCATTTCGCGGTCCATCCCGAGATGGTGGAAATAGTAATAGCCCTGAAAAGCGCCGTGGTTCTGGCAGATCCAGTGCACTTCCTCGGTTACGAAGGGCTTGATGATCGCCGCGCCGACCTCGGGGTGGTTGTAGCTTCCGAGCGTGTCGCCGATATCGTGGAGCAATGCCATCACGACATATTCTTCCTCCCGCCCATCACGGTGCGCGCGCGTGGCGGTCTGCAGCGAATGTTCCAGCCGGCAGACGGGAAAGCCGCCGAAATCGCCGTCAAGCAGCTTCAGATGCTCCAGCACACGGTCGGGCAGGTTCTTGGCAAATTCGCGGTATTCGGCCCCAATGATCGCCCAGTCTTCCTTCGTACCTTCCTTCATTTCGCGAAACTTGGCGCGTTCCGCCAGCGAATGGGCGAGGTTTTCGGGCTTGTTCATCATCTCTCTCCTGCTCGCATGCAATAGTAGCGGCTGGCA
>CAYPGL010000160.1:0-4868 GCA_964410035.1 uncultured Qipengyuania sp.
CTTGCCCTTGCGCCCCGTCCGGGTTTTCAGCGCATCGGTAAGCGAATGCCATGGATCGTCCGTCCATTCGAGGACGACTGCCGCCTCGGCAAGATAGGCACGATCTCCCGCTTCAAAGCGCGGTACGGTGACGGGCCCGGTGACCAGCCGCCACCAGTCGCCCGCTTCGCCGATATGCGCAAGATTGGGTCGCACCGCGTGCCATCCGGCCTCGTCCATTCCCGCGGGCAGGCGATCGGCCACATTCCCGAACGCCATCTGATGGACGATCGCCGCATTGAGCCGGTCGAGCTCGGTATCGTCGAACTTCGCAGGCGCGCGGCCGAAGGTGGCGAGATCGAATGTCTCCACGAGCCGCTCGCGATCGGCGATTGGTTCGACCGGTTGCGAGGTGCCGAGGCGCGCCAGCAGCGCGATCAGCGCCTCCGGTTCGAGATCGCGCTCGCGAAAGGCATCGCAGCCGAGCGAACCGAGCCGTTTCGACAGCTTGCCCTCCTTTCCGACCAGCAAGGCCTCGTGGGCGAAACGTGGGGGGTGCTGCGCCGGGTAAAGTGCAGCAATAAGCGCGGTAAACATCTGAATTTGAACGGCAGTGTTGGAAACATGATCCTCGCCGCGCAGGACATCAGTCACGCCCATATCGAGATCATCCACTGCGCTCGGGAGCATGTAAAGCCAGCTGCCGTCTGCACGGCGAATGACCGGATCGGAAAGCTGTGCCGCGTCGAATTTCTGCGGCCCGCGCACGCCATCGTCCCACTGGATCGGTTCTTCACGGTCGAGGAGGAAACGCCAGTGCGGCACGATACCTTCCGCTTCTTTCGCCGCGCGCTGATCGTCGGTGAGAGCGAGCGACGCACGGTCATAGATCGGGGGCAAGCCGCGCCCGAGTTGGATTTTACGCTTGAGTTCGAGTTCCTGCGCGGTCTCGTATGCCGGGTAGATGCGCCCGGCTTCCTTCAGCACCGCAAAGGCGGTGTCGTATTTCTCCAGCCGATGCGACTGGCGTTCCTCGCCATCGGGTACAATACCGAGCCAAGCGAGGTCCGCACGGATTGCATCGACATATTCCTCGCGGCTGCGTGCGGCATCCGTGTCGTCGATTCGCAGCAGGAAGCGCCCGCCGGCCTTTCTCGCCAGCAGCCAGTTGTGAAGCGCAGTGCGGATGTTACCGACATGCAGGTGACCGGTGGGGGATGGGGCGAAACGGGTGATCGTGGTCATGGACCGCGCCGATAGCCCAAGCCGGGGACTATTGCGAGAAGATGAGTAGGCTGCGACCGTTTCCGGAAATCAGCACGCCGTTTTCAGGGGTGCGTGTGATCGTGTCGGCAGCTTCCAGGGCCGACCAGATTACCGGCAGCTCTTCCGGATATGCGATGTCGCACACCACTTCGCCGTTATTGTTGGGTGCAGGCGCGGCGAAGTCGCTGCCGGAAATGCTGTATTCGCGATACTGATGGGCGCACTCCGGTTCCCACCAGATACGCTGCGCATCGGCAGAGAGAGCGATCCCGTAACTCGCGTCGAAAGGCGCGCCATCTATGCCGGCGACCCGCCAGTATCCAGCCAGATCAACGGCTGGAGGTTGAGGTTCTTCGTCAGCAGTAGCCACGGAGGCAGGCTCGCCCACAGGTTGCTCTGCAGGGGACTGGGGGCTGCAACCGCCAATCAGGACAATAAAGAGACCAACGAACGAATATTTCATGCCGCATCGCTCCCGCGACGGGCGACCACTGCCGCCCTTCCTTCCCGATAAGTCAGGAACTCGGAACCGAGTTCCGGATCTGGCGCACCTTCCTTCGGATCGCGCTGCTCCGCCCCCGGCAAGATTTCTTCCGGCAGCACCGGGTGGGAAATGAAGAACCCCTGCGCCTCCTGCACCCCCAGCTTACGCAGCAGATCCATTTGCGCACGATCCTCGATGCCCTCTGCGGTAGTATCCATGCCCAGCGCATCTGCGAGCCGGGTGATCGTGGATACGATCGCCTGGCTACCGAGATCACTGGCGACGTCGGTGATGAAGCCCCGGTCGATCTTGATCCGGTCGAACGGAAAGCGCCTCAGATAGTCGAGGGAGGAATAGCCGGTCCCGAAATCGTCGAGGGCGATGCGAACACCGAGTTCGCGAAGGCGCAGCAGCGTGCTCCGGCCTGCATCTCCCTGATCCATGAGCACGTGCTCGGTAATCTCAAGTTCAACCCGTTCGGGTGTGATGTTGGTAGCATGGATTGCTTGGGCGACGGTGGCGACGAGATTGGGATTGTTGACCTGTGTGGGTGAGAGGTTGATCGCGATCCGAAAATCGCCCGGCATGGCCGTAGCATCTGCCAAGGCCTGACGGATGACCCATTCACCCAATTGCAGGATCATGCCCGTTTCTTCCGCTACATGCAGGAAATCGGCCGGCAGGATGAGGCCCCGGTGCGGATGGTACCAACGCAGCAGAGCTTCGAAACCCGTAGTCGTGCCCGTGTCGAGGTCGACGATGGACTGGTAATGCATGCGCATCTGGCCGCCAGCGACCGCATCACGAAGATCGCTTTCGATTTCCCTGCGCTGGCGGGCTATCCGATCCAGCGAAGGCTCATACAGGGCGAGATTGTCGCGCCCTTTTTCCTTTGCGGCATAAAGCGCGAGGTCCGCGCGGCGCATGAGTTCCTCCGCGTCGCAATCGCCGTCTATGGATCGTGCGACGCCTACGCTGGTCGACACGCGGTAACTGTGGCCGTCGATTTCATAAGGCGCACGAACCACGGACAGGAACCGGTGGGCGCGTTCGATGAGCAGCCCGTCCCCCGCCTGCGTTTCGATCAGAACGGCAAATTCATCTCCTCCCAACCGCGCAACCAGATCCTCGCTGCGCACTTCCTGTTCGAGACGGGTACCAACTTCGCGAAGCAACCGGTCGCCGACGAGGTGTCCCCGCGTATCGTTCACCGCCTTGAAGTCGTCGAGATCGAGATAGAACAGGGCGATGTTATTGCCCGCAGAATTCTGCTCTCCCGTCAGGCTCCGCAGCCGCTCGTTGAAGAGATAGCGATTGGCGAGGCCCGTCAGATTGTCGTAATGCGCCATGAAGGCGACCCGCTCTTCGATGAGGCGGTCCGCCGTCACGTCCCGCGCAACACCGCTCATGCTCCCGTCTTCCCGGGGGCGCGCGGACAGCCGCCAATAACGCAATTCCTCCGCGACGCGAAGCCGCACCAGAAAGTCACGAAAAGCGCAGTGCTCGTTCAGGTGGGCGGCCAGGACGTCGCGTTCCTCGCCCGGACTGAAAAGATCCATGAACGGACGTCCTTCGAGCTGGTCGCTTTCCTGACCGAGTGCCTTGGCGAGCCGTTCGGTTACATCGCGGAGATTACCACGGGGGCCGACCGTCCACAGCCAGTCCGAAGACTGCTCTTCGTAGTCGTTAAGCAGCAAGCGGACGACATCCGTGCTCTCACGGCGCTCGATCTCGGCCTTTCCGGCGCCGACGAAGTACCTTTCCTGCCTTCGCGTGGCCGCAAGCAGGGCGATGGCGAAGCTCGTAATCAGGAGGATGGTCGGCCAGGCAGTCCATGAAGCGATCAGGAATGCAGATACGACCAGCGAAGCTGACATGGTCAGCGTATGGAAGATCGACGCCTGCGGGGCGGTGCGGTGGACGAGCAGCGTACCGCACAGCACGGCAGTTCCGACAATTCCCAGAACGGCAGTTTCGAGGCCCGCGGCGTAAAGCGCCAGAGGGGGGAAGATGACGAACCAGATCGTTGTGCCGACCGCCTGGAGGATCAGGATCCTGCGCCACTGGCGGCGCATTCGCTCAAACGAGGCATCATTTAGGTCGAGACTGCGATCCAGCGCCACGAACACGCACAATTGCAGGATCTGTAACGTCGCCCAGATGGCAATCACAGGTTGCGGTGCGTTGTCCCAGAAGGTCCATAGCAGGGCGAATATGGAACCCAGTGCGGGAAGCAAGGAAGTCGTGGCACCCGAACTGAAGTTCTTGAGGCGCCGGTATAGCAACAGGTGCTGCAGGGGGTCGGCGCTCGTCAAGCGATCCGTATCGGCCTGGTGTTCGGTCACGTATTGGTATCGCGACACGATATTCCCCCGGTAGCAAGCGCCGTACAGCCCCATCCCGACTGCGCCACGATGGTGCAGGCTTGCATACCTTCGGTCAAGCGTAAGTAGGATAAGAGAAGAACCGCGCGGCCCGGGGTCCCAACAAAAAGGCCCCGCCGGATCGCTCCGGCGAGGCCAAATGATTGAAAGGTAAAGTTCGGCCTATTCGCCGTCCTTCGCCTCCTCGTTGAGGTATTCGCCGGCATCGGCATCCGTACCGTTGGTTTCGCCTTCCATGGACGCCAGCGGATCGTCGCCGATTGCAGCTTCGGGACCTTGGGCCAGCTCGGCTTCATGCTCTTCCGCGGCGGTGTTGGCGGCGATGATCGCGTCCTGGGCCTTCTTCCACTGGGCGCGCAGCGCAGCGTCGCGGCTAGAAGCAGTCACGCGCATCCGGTTCATGCCCGCGCCGGTGCCGGCGGGGATGAGACGACCCACGATGACGTTTTCCTTGAGACCGACAAGCGAGTCCTTCTTGCCCTCGACCGACGCCTGGGTGAGCACTCGGGTTGTCTCTTGGAACGAAGCCGCCGAGATGAACGAGCGCGTCTGGAGCGATGCCTTGGTGATGCCAAGCAGGATCGGCTTGCCCTTGGCATGCTCCTTGTTCCGGCCCAGCTTCGCATTCGTCTCGTTGAGCTCTTCCAGATCGATCTGCTCGCCCGGCAGCAGCACGGTGTCGCCGCTGTCAGTGATCTCAACCTTCTGCAGCATCTGGCGAACGATCACCTCGATGTGCTTGTCGTTGATCTTCA
>CAYPGL010000161.1:0-4859 GCA_964410035.1 uncultured Qipengyuania sp.
TTCAGCCAGGGCTATGGCAGCGGCGAGGCACCCGCCATCGGGCGGTGGAGCTGGTTGGCAGCAGGCTATCCCATCGAAGTTCCCGGTTTCCAGCTCGACCGGCGCTGCGGCTCGGGTCTCCAGGCGGTCGCGACTGCCGCGATGATGGTCCAGACGGGCGCCGCCGACTGCGTGCTGGCGGGCGGGGTGGAGAGCATGTCCAATGTGGAGCATTACACCACAAAGGCGCGCCACGGATCGCGGATGGGCGACATGGCGCTGTGGGACCGCCTGACGCGGGGGCGGCTGATGAGCCAGCCGATCGAGCGTTTCGGGGTAATCACCGGGATGATAGAAACCGCAGAAAATCTCGCCAAGGATTACGGCATCAGCCGCGAGGCCTCGGACGAGTTCGCGGTGCGAAGCCACCGGAATGCCGCACGCGCGTGGGATGCGGGCAGGTTCGACGAACAGCTCGTGCCGGTCGAAATCCCCTCCCGCAGGGGCGATCCCACCATTTTTGCCAAGGATGAAGGCTTCCGCGAGGATGCGAGCATGGAGACGCTTTCCGCGCTGCGCCCCATCGACGGCAAGCGTGACCCGCAAGCCGTCGTCACGGCAGGCAATGCCAGCCAGCAGAACGATGCCGCGGCTGCCTGCCTCGTCGTGGCGGAAGACAAGCTGGAAGAACTCGGCCTCGAGCCGATCTTGTGGTTCCATTCGTGGAGCGCGGCGGGCTGCGACCCCAGCCGTATGGGTATCGGCCCGGTCCCGGCGGTGGAGCGACTGTTCGCGAAAAACGGTCTCGGCTGGGACGATATCGGCCTGATCGAACTGAACGAGGCCTTCGCCCCGCAGGCTCTGGCCGTGCTTAAGGGCTGGGGCTTTGCCGAGGACGACAGCCGCCGCGAAATCGTCAACGTCAACGGATCGGGCATTTCGCTCGGCCACCCGATCGGCGCGACTGGTATCCGCATCCTCGCCGACATGGCGCATGAAATGCAGCGGCGCGAGGTGCGCTACGGTCTAGAGACCATGTGCATCGGTGGCGGACAGGGCATGGCGGCCGTGTTCGAGCGCGCGGCCTAAACCCTCGGATAGTTCTCGATGGGTTGTAGCGTGCCGTAGCTTTCCACCTTTGGTTCGCGTCCTAAAGCAGAAAAATCGATTCCAGGAGGATCGCATTTGGTGTCGGGCAAACGGTCGAGCAGGTCGCGCACCAGCGTCAGCCTACCCTGCTTCTGGTCGTTGAAATCGATAAGCGTCCACGGCGCCCAGTCGGTATGTGTACGCCGCAGCATCTCCTCGCGCGCCTCGGTGTAGGCATCGTATTTTTCACGTGCGGCGAGATCGATGGAAGAGAGCTTCCAGCGCTTGAGCGGGTCATCCAACCGTTCGCGCAGCCGTTCCTCCTGTTTTTCCTGATCCGCTCCAAGCCAGTATTTGAACAGCAGTATTCCGTCGTCGACTAGCATCTTCTCGAAAACCGGCACCTGACCGAGGAACTGGTTTACCTGCGCATCGGTCGCGAAGCCCATTACCTTTTCAACGCCCGCGCGATTGTACCAGCTGCGGTCGAACAGCACGATCTCGCCTGCGGTCGGCAGGTGTCCGGCATAGCGCTGGAAAAACCATTGACCAAGCTCGGCTTCGGTCGGAGTGCCCAAGGCTACGGTGCGGCACTGGCGCGGATTGAGCTTTTCCGACACCGCGCGTATTGCGCCGCCCTTGCCTGCCGTATCGCGTCCTTCGAACAATACGACGATGCGCTGACCGGTTACCCGCACCCAGCGCGCCATCGCCACCAGTTCTTCGCGCATCGGTTCTAGGGCGGCTTCGTATTCCTTGCGTTTCATCCTGCGCGCATCTCCCGATTTGAATGGTGGCGACAAAGCTACTATCTAGTGCAGCAATATGGCTACGCTTGCAGAAACAGAACAAGATTTTACCCGCCTGCCGGAAATGCCGGCGGATGTTTTCACCGCGCCATTGAAGCGGCCCGAGCATGTGGGCGAGGACTGGCTCGAACCCAAGCAGACCGCCTATGACAGCGAAGACGACGCGATCTGGAACGATCTGTTCAAGCGGCAGATGGAAATGCTACCCGGCCGCGCGGCGACCGCTTTCATGGAAGGAACGGAGAAGCTCGACCTGGGGCGCGGAGGCGTGCCCGAATTTGGCAAGCTTTCCGAAGAGCTCGACAGACTGACCGGCTGGAGCGTGGTTCCCGTGCCCATGCTGATCCCCGATCACGTGTTCTTCTGGCACCTTGCCAACCGGCGCTTCCCGGCGGGCAACTTTATCCGCACGCGCGAGACCTTCGACTACATCCAGGAACCCGACGTATTTCACGATGTATTCGGCCATGTGCCGATGCTGACCGATCCTGTCTATGCCGATTACATGCAGGAATATGGAAAGGCCGGCTGGAAGGCGATGCGCTACAACCGCCTGAAGGCGCTGGGCGCGCTTTACTGGTATACGGTAGAATTCGGCCTGCTCGAGGAAAAGCCGGGCGACATCCGCGCCTACGGGGCGGGCATTCTCTCGGGACCGACCGAAGTAGTCTATTCGGTCGAGGCGGAAAGCCCCAACCGGATCATGCTCAATGTCGACCGGGTGATGCGCACCGATTACGTGATCAGCGACTTGCAGCCGACCTATTTCGTGGTCTCGAGCTTCGAGGATCTCTACCGCCAGACGGTGGAGCGGGATTTCGACAAGCTCTACAGGAGCTTGGGGCCGGGGTTCACTTATGCCAATACGGCGGTGATCGACGTCGACTACGTGGTCAATCGCGGAACGCTCGAATACACACTGCGCGGCGGCAGGGGATCGGGCGCGAAGCCAGTCTAGGCCGGCCGCTCCAGGACAAACGAAAACGGCCCCGGATCGCTCCGGGACCGTTCGTCTGTAAGCTGGTTGGCTTGCGAGATTACATCTCGTTGCCGTCCATTTCTTCGCCAACCGTGTCGGCCTGTTCTTCCATGGTGTCTTCGACGGCGTCAGCGCGGTCTTCCATGGCTTCGACTTCGGCCTCGGGAGCGCCGGCGTCTTCCATTGCTTCGGCTTCAGCGTCCAGTTCGGTTTCCATCTGTTCGCCCTGGTCTTCCATGGCTTCTTCAGTCGGGCCGTCGCATGCGACGAGGCCAAGGCTGAGAGCGGCAGCCGTAGCGGCGAGAGTGGTCTTTGCGAATTTCATCTTGTCTTCCCCTTGGGTATCTCACGAGAGTGCCCCGGTGGTACCGAAAGCAGCTATCATGGCGAAAATGTGTCAACCGGGGGATTTGGTGCCCGTGGCCGAAAAGAAAGCGGCCCGGGATCGCTCCCGAGCCGCTATCTATTCGTTGAAAAAGTGTATTAGTTGACGGCTTCTTCCATGTCTCCGGTCATTGCATCGGCGTCGCCTTCAGCGGCATCTTCGACGTTGTCAGCTTCAGCTTCCATGGCATCAGCCTGCTCGTCGGTGATCGTGCCGGCGTCTTCCATGGCGTCAGCTTCCGCTTCCATGTCCTCTGCCTGCTCTTCAGCAGCTTCTTCCGTCGGGCTGTCACACGCTGCGAGACCGAGGCTGAGTGCGGCTGCCGATGCGACGAGCGTAGCTTTGGTGAATTTCATAAAATCTTCCCCTTGATTCAAAGATGCACGCCTTGCGGCATGTCCCGGACTCGGTTGATAAACGGTGGCGAAATTAAGGAAGGGCCTTCTGGCGAACGACGTTGTATAGGCTTACGAAGACGATTGCGCCAAGTATCGCATACAGGAGCGTATTCGCGCCGATCGCGCCCAGGAAAACACCGCCCGAAGTGGCCACGCCGACAATCAATGATCCCGCCGTCCCTGCCAGGACGTTGCGCAATATGCTGCTTCCATCCTCGATCTTCAGGACGATTGTCGCCAGCCAGCCCAGAAGAGTTCCAGTAATAATCAGGATAATCAGGCCCATCGGGGGTTCCCTGCAGTTCGTCTCAGACCAAACAAGCCTCCGATCGCCGATTGGTTCCTCGAATGAGACGAAACGGTGGCAGCGGTACGGGTCATCAGCTGGCCCAGAGCCAGAAGAAGGCGACTGAACCCAGCAGTATCCGGTACCAGGCGAACGGAGAGAAACCGTGCTTGCTGACATAGGCGACGAAGAGGCGGATCACCAATAGGGCGGTGAGGAAGGCCGCGAGGAAGCCAAGACCGATTTCGCTCCAGCTTATTAGTGCCTCTCCGCGGAGCAGGGCAGGTTCGTCGAGTATCTTGACCGTGGCAGCACCGAGCATGGTGGGCACGGCGAGGAAAAAGGAAAATTCCGCCGCGGTCTTTCGCCCGACACCCATCGCCAGCGCCCCGAGGATACTGGAGGCCGAGCGGCTCGTGCCCGGAATCATCGCCAGACATTGCGCCAAACCGATCGCCATGGAGACTTTCCACGAAAGCGCCGCGACCCCGGTGTCTTCCCGCGAAGGTATCGTCTTTTCCAGAACCAGTATGGCGATGCCGCCGAGAACCAGTGCGACGGCGACCACCATCGGGCTGCCGAGCATGACGTCGATGGCGTCCTTCGCCAGCAATCCGATGATCGCCGCGGGTACGAATCCCAGGAAGATGTTGCGCACGAAGCGCAACGCTTCCGGTTGCCCAGTCAGGAATCCCGTCCCCATGCGCCAGAACAGTGACCAGTAGGATACCACGACTGCTAGGATAGCACCCAGCTGGATGACGATGTTGAACTGGCGCCACTGTTCCGGATCATAGCCGAAGAAGGTCTGCGCCAGGATCAGGTGGCCGGTGGATGAGACCGGCAGAAACTCGGTCAGGCCTTCGAGGATGCCCAGCAGTATGGCGGTGATCGTATTGTCCATAGGGGCGCTCTCATGGAGAAAGGGCGGAGC
>CAYPGL010000162.1:0-1836 GCA_964410035.1 uncultured Qipengyuania sp.
AGACACCATTGAGCGTGTCACCGTCGATTGTCAGTTCGGTAGTCCCGACAACCTCGCCACCGCGGATGTAGGTTTCGCGGAAGCTGTTGTCGCCGGTCCTTTCGACCTTTACCATTTCGCCTGCATCGTTTCCGTCGATCGCGACGGCGTCACCACCAAGAGTGGCAGTGTAGCTTTCCGAATTGCCCTGACTGGTGATCGTGTCGCCGTCGAGCCCGAAGCTGAAGCGCAGGCCCGCCTCATCGATGTCGCTCACACCGGCAGTGGTCCATTTGCCCGAAACCGCGTGTGAACCTTCGGGCCCTGCCTCGCTACGGGTGTAGTTGGTCTTGCCGGTCACAGGCTGGTCGCCCCGAAGGTTCGTCCAGCTGACCTCCATCGCCTTGCCGTCTTCGCTCACGGACCAGGTCGAACTGCCTGTATCCTCACCGTTCAGGCGGCCCGAGGAGCGCACCGTGTTATCATCGACGACTTCCATCATAATGCTGTCGGTTGCGGGAATTTCGACATCGTGCCAGCTGCCATCGACTGGTACTTCGAAGGGCGGATTGCAGGAAAGGCAGTTGTAGGTGCCGTCGGCCAGTAGATATTCGCCGACATCGTTTTCCCATTGTGCCGAGTCGAGATCGATCATCCAGTCGCCCGCAATGCCGGCGGTTTCTGCAACGGCTTCGGTGTCGTCCGCGCTACTGCAAGCGGTCATGCTCGAAGCGAGTGTAAAGGCGGCAAGCGCCGTCATCATCTTTTTCATGTATTTCTCCCTTGTTTCGCGGCCCTTCGCATGCCCGCCCGTTGGCGGCGCATCGGCAAAAAACCCCGCTCCACCCACCCGATCGGAGGAACAAGGACGCAGCAGAATAGCAGCTTTCTCTCGGTTTCACCTAATGCAATGGTAAAAGGGTCATTTTACAAGGGTTTGAAAAATGCCGTTGGAGTGGGGCTGTGCAGTGGCGGGATGTGTGCGAAGAGCGAATCCGTGAACGAAGCGCTTCCCATACAAGCTATCTTGCCCGACCTTTTGTTGACCCTTCGCGCAAGAGGTGAAGCGGTGCTGGTCGCGCCGCCCGGTGCAGGCAAGACGACGGCCGTCGCGCCTGCGCTTCTGGGCGAGGACTGGTGCACCGGCACGATTATCCTGACCTCGCCACGCCGCGTTGCCGCGCGGGCTGCGGCGGAACGCATGGCACAGATGCTGGGCGAGAAACCGGGCGAGACCATCGGGTACCTTACACGCCTCGACAGCAAACGCTCGGGTAAGACCCGGGTGCTCGTGGTGACCGAAGCAATCTTCGTGAACACCATCCTCGGTGATCCAGAACTGTCCGGCATCTCCGCCGTGCTGTTCGACGAGGCGCATGAGCGGCATCTCGATAGTGACCTTGGATTGGCGCTGGCACTCGAGACTAACGCGGTGCTGCGGGAAGACCTGCGTGTCCTCGTCATGTCGGCGACCATCGACGGGTCGCGCTTCGCCTCGTTGATGGGCGAAGGCACGCCAGTCATCGAAAGCCAGGGCCGCGCGTATCCGCTGGAAATTCGCTGGCTGGGTTCCTCGCCCCAGACGCGCATGGAAGACGCGGTGACTTCTGCGATCGCCACCGCTTGGCGTGAGGAAGAGGGCGATATCCTCGCCTTCCTGCCCGGCGTGGGCGAGATCGAACGGACCCGCGAGAGACTGGCGGACCGGCTGCCCAAAGCGCTGGTCCTGCCGCTTCACGGCCAGGTCCAGCCCGCCGACCAGCGCGCCGCCATCCGCCGCGATCCCGAAGGCCGTCGGCGGATCGTGCTGGCGACCGCGATTGCCGAAACCTCCCTGACGCTGGACGGGGTTTCCGT
>CAYPGL010000162.1:1846-4840 GCA_964410035.1 uncultured Qipengyuania sp.
ACGCATCTCGTGACCCACCGTGCCAGCCAAGCTGCCGCAGGACAGCGGGCGGGGCGCGCGGCGCGGCAAGGGCCTGGCGTAGCATACCGCCTGTGGGAGGAAGCCGGACATGCGGGGAGGCCCGCTTTCGATCCGCCCGAGATGGAGACTGCCGACCTAGCGCCGCTGGTGCTCGATCTCGCCAAATGGGGGACGAGCGATCCGGCAAGCCTGCAATGGCTCGACCCGCCGCCAGTCGCCTCGGTTTCGGCGGCGCGCCAGACACTGGAAGGGCTCGGTGCACTGGACGGGGAAGGGCGGATTGCGGAGCGGGGGGAGCAACTAGCGGGACTGCCGCTCGACCCGTCCTCGGCCGCGATGGTGTTGTTCGGCGCAGAGCATGGCGCGGCAGACACTGCCGCGCGGCTGGCACTGCTCCTGCAGGAGCGCGGACTGGGTGGGCGCGGCGAGGATCTCGAGGCCCGCCTTGGCCGGTGGAACGGCGATCGCGGAACGCGTGCCGAGGCCAGCCGCAAGCTGGCCGGAAGGTGGGCGAAGCTGGGGAACACGCTGATTCATCGGCGTGAGCGACGGGACGTGCCGCCGGCCATCCTCCTTGCCGCAGGCCGTCCCGACTTCGTGGCCAAGCGCCGCGATCCTTCGGGCGAGAACTGGATTGCTGCGGGCGGGCGCGGATTCATGCTCGATCCGGCATCCTCTCTGGCGCGCGCCGAATTCCTGGTGATCGGCGATGCGCAAGGGCAGGCGAAGGGCGCGCGGATAGCCTCCGCAATCGCTCTGGACCAGCGCGATCTGGAACGCTGGCTGGACAAGCGGATCGAACGCCGCCCCGTCCTGCGCTGGAAAGACAATCGTGTCGAGGCCCTGCTGGAGAAGCGGCTGGGCGCCATAACGCTCGCCGCCGGCCCCGACCCCGACCCCGCTCCACAGGCGCTTGTGGATATGCTTGTGGAAAAGGCGTTGAAGAACGCGGCAAAACTTGTTCCTGCCGATCTGCGCGCGCGCGCCGCCTTCATCGGGCTGGACGTGTTCGCTGCCTCCAGGCTGGCCGACACCGCCGATCTATGGCTGGCACCGCTGCTCGAGGGGCGGCGCGATTGCGACGTGCCCAGGGGAAAGCTCGTCGAGGCGCTGCTCGGCATGCTCAATTGGGACACCCGCCAGCGGCTCGATCGTGAGGCGCCGCGGGAATTTACCTCGCCTGCCGGAACTGCACACCGGATCGACTACACGGGAGACGATGCGCCCAGTGTTGAAGTCCGCGTGCAGGCGCTGTTCGGTCTCGATCGCCATCCGCTTGTCGGCAGGACTCCGCTCCTGCTCAAGCTGACCAGCCCCGCCGGACGCCCGATCCAGGCGACCCGCGACCTGCCCGGCTTCTGGCGCGGCAGTTGGAACGATGTGCGCAAGGACATGAAGGGCCGCTATCCCAGGCACCGCTGGCCGGAGGAACCCTGGACGGAAAAGCCCAGTTTGAAGACCAAGAACGCCTTTTCAAGAAGCGAAGGCTGAATTACAGGACACCACATGACCGCCAGAATTTACCAGCGACCCAAGAACGCGATGCAGTCGGGCCGAGCCCGTACCGATGAATGGGTGCTCGAATTCGAGCAATCCGAGGCGCGTCATGCAGACCCGTTGATGGGCTGGACCGGCAGCAGCGATACGCAGGCGCAGGTGTTGCTGACGTTTCCGACGAAGGAAGAGGCGAAAGCCTATGCCGAAAAATACGGCATTTTCGCACGCGTTCACGCCACGCCGCCCAAGTCGCTTAAGCTCCAGGCCTACGCCGATAACTTTCGGTGATTGATTTCTAGCTCCCGCGTCGCCATATGGCGCGCCGGGAGTCGGGTGGACGTTTGCGTTCGCTCACCGGGTCAGGTCCGGAAGGAAGCAGCCCAGGTGAATTGCGGCGGGTCGCTCGGCTCCTTTATTTTCCCACACCCTTCATGACATTCGCCGCGTCTGCGCCTACCTAATCCTGCATGGGTGATTCACCGGATAGTACTGACGGCCTTCCCTGGGAGACCGATGCGGAAGAGGATGCGCCGAGCGCTGCCGAGCTTGAGGCGGCGGGGCAGAATTCGATGTTCGGCGATGCGCCCGAGCCCGAGGCCGAGCGCGAGGCGCCTGCTGCCGATCCAACTCTTGCCGAGGAACCTGCAAAGGAACCTGCCAGCGCGGCACCGGCACCGGCACCGACCGAGACCCCTGCAGTACCGCCTGCAGAACCGGCTCAGCCCTACCGCGTGCTCGCACGAAAGTACCGCCCGCAGACCTTTGCTGAGCTGATCGGGCAGGATGCCATGATCCGCACGCTGGCCAATGCCATCGCGCGCGATCGGCTGGCCCATGCCTTCCTGATGACCGGCGTCCGCGGGGTGGGCAAGACATCGACCGCGCGCCTCATTGCCAAGGCGCTGAACTGCATCGGGCCGGACGGGAAGGGCGGTCCCACGATCAGCCCCTGCGGCGTGTGCGAACCGTGCACGGCGATTGCCGAGGGCCGCCATATCGACGTGATCGAGATGGACGCCGCCAGCCACACCGGTGTCGACGACGTGCGCGAGATCATCGAGGCGGTGCGCTATGCTGCGGTGAGTGCGCGCTACAAGATCTACATCATCGACGAAGTCCACATGCTCTCGCGCAATGCCTTCAACGCGTTGCTCAAGACGCTGGAAGAACCGCCGGCGCATGTGAAATTCCTCTTCGCTACCACTGAAGTGGAGAAACTGCCGGTAACGGTGCTCAGCCGGACGCAGCGTTTCGATCTGCGACGAATTCCCGTCGAATTGCTCGAGGCGCATTTTACCGAGATCTGCCGCAAGGAAGGCGTCGAGGCGGAGGATGAGGCGATCCACATTGTCGCCAATGCCGCCGAAGGTTCGGTGCGTGACGGGCTGTCGATCCTCGATCAGGCGATAGCCCATGCCGACATGGATACCGGCGGCATGGTGACGGCGGAGCGCGTGCGCGACATGCTGGGCCTCG
>CAYPGL010000163.1:0-2021 GCA_964410035.1 uncultured Qipengyuania sp.
CATCCGCCTCCCCATCTTCCCCCTGCCCGGAGCGATACTGTTTCCGGCGCTGCAATTGCCGCTGCATATCTTCGAGCCGCGCTACCGCGAACTCGTTGGCAGCGCCCTTGCCAAGGACCGGCTGATAGGGATGATCCAACCCCAGCGCAGTTCGGAAGGTTCACCGCTTTACGAAATCGGCTGCGTCGGCCGCATTGGCGATGTCGAAGCGCTCGAAGACGGGCGTTACAATATCGTGCTCGAAGGGGTTTCGCGTTTCAAGCTGGTGCGCGAACTCGAAGTCGCTACCGCGTTCCGGCAGGTCGAAGCCGAGTTGATCGAGGACCCGAAAGACGAGGTACTCGCTAGCGTCGAGCGGGCCGGATTCGAGTTCGAGGCCAAGCGCTTCGCCGCGATGCAAGGCTATTCGGTGGACTGGGATTCGGTGGAGCGGCTCGATGACGAGACGCTGATCAACGGCGTCGCGCAGATTGCCCCGTTCGATTCAGCCGCGAAACAGGCGCTGATCGAAGCAAAAACGCTGTCTGAACGTTGCGAACTGATGATCCAGTTGATGCAGTTCTTCGCCCTGCGAGACGACGGGGACGAGATTGTTACCCTTCAGTAGCGTTCAAACCCCGAAGCTACCGCGCAGACCGTCGATCACATATTGAGCGGCAAGTGCTGCGAGCAGTACGCCGAGCACGCGGGTGATCGCCGCTTCGACCTTGTCCCCAAACAATCGCATTATGGGACCTGCGGCCATAAGGGCGAGCATGGTGATTATCAGCACCGAAGCGAGCGCGCCGAGCACTGTCAACGTCCCCGTCATGTCTCGAGCTTCGTTCATCAGCAGCATGATCGCTGCGATCGCGCCAGGTCCCGCCAGCATCGGAATTGCCATCGGAAAGATGGAGACATCCTCGACTTCGGGTGTTGCGGCAACCTTCTCTGCTCTCTCTTCTCGCCTCTGGGTGCGTTTCTCGAACACCATTTCGAACGCGATCCAGAACAGCATCAGGCCGCCTGCGATGCGAAAGCTGTCGAGTTCTATGTGCAGCGCCGCCAGCAACTGTTCCCCGAAAAGTGCAAAGATCAGCAAGATCACGCCTGCGATCAGCGCCGCGCGGATCGCCATGATGCGGCGCTGGGCCTGCGTCGCATCCTTGGTCAGGCCAGCGTAGATGGGCGCACAACCCGGAGGATCGATTACGACGAACAGAGTGATGAAAGCCGATAGGAAAAGCTGCGTCATTCAGACTGATCCGCTGGAAGTTTAAGATCAACTACCTGCTGCCAACCTTCTCGGCTTGCGATCCAGACCTTGTAATGCCGCTCACCCTCACCGATGAACTGGTAGCTCCAGGCGACGGATCCATCCCCTGAAAATTGCATTGCTGCGCCAGCGTCCTCTGTCGGCGCCGGCAGTCCAGCATCGCAATCCGCGAGATGAGAGGCAATCATCTCAGGCTTGACAGGCGATTCGTCCTGCTCATAACCGAAGTCGAAAACCCAGCGATACTCGCCGTTTCTCTGGCGCTGCCAGACGGTGTTGAAAGTGCCAACCTGTCCGTCCGGCTCGTGAAAGGCACCCTGTGTGACGGCCAGCGATCCGTCGCAGCTTGACCATACACGATGCGGCTCCCACGCCACCGCTTCAGGCGGGTTCTCCAGCGTAGCAAGCCAGGGTTTGGCCTCAATTGCGCCAGTGCGCCCGAAGATCAGGCCGCCGCCCGCCGCGTATTCAGAAAAGGCAGTCCACTGGCCATCCTCCTGTGCGGCGCGAGCGAAGGCCAGTTCGGTGGCGACGACTTTTCCGATGTTCGCGGTAGGCTGGATGTACCGTCCATATCGCTGTTCGGCCGTGCTCGTGCAGGCCGACATTGCGGCGACGCTTAGCACAAGGGCAATTGCGCGCATGCTCAAAGTCCCTCCGGCACTTCTAGTCCCGCATTGTGATGGGCGGCGACCAGCGTGTTGCGCAGCAACACCGCGATCGTCATGGGGCCCACTCCGCCGGGCACCGGGGTAATCGCTCCCGC
>CAYPGL010000163.1:2121-4814 GCA_964410035.1 uncultured Qipengyuania sp.
CGCCTCAAGGCCTGAAAGATCGCCCAGACGTTCCGTCAGCAGCATCATGCAGCCCAGCGGCGTGCAAGGGACGAAACCGCTCTGCCCGACCGCGAGGCGCCCCGCGTTCGTGACGTGGAAACCGTCCACATCCTTGCCGGGGCTGATGCTGGCGATCACCGCCTGCTCGTCAAGATGGTTGGGCAAAGGAAGCTGCACGAGAATGCCGTCGACAGCTTCATCGGCATTGAGCTGATCGACCAGCGCAAGAAGGGCTTCCTCGCTCGTGTCGGCTGCAAGCCGATGTTCGAAGCTCTCCATGCCCGCGGCCAAGGTCGCCTTATGCTTGCTGCGCACATAGACCTGGCTGGCCGGGTCCTCGCCCACTAGCACCACGGCGAGCCCCGCCTTGCGCCCCGCCGCCGCCTCGAACTGCGCGGCATGCTCGGCCACGCGTTCGCGCAGGCTCACGGCGAAGGCTTTACCGTCGATCCGCTCCGCCGTCATACGGACATGATGATATTACGGAGGACGATCAGGATGACCTGCAACAGGATGATTACCACCAGCGGCGAAAAGTCTATCGCACCGGTGTTGGGCATCAGGTTGCGGATTGGTCGCAGGATCGGCTCGAGCAGGCGATTTATCGCGTCGTAGAACCCCATGAGGAATTCGTTGCGGCCCACCACGTTGAAGGCGAACAACAGGCCGATGATGAATTGGATGATGATCAGCATCACGAAGATGGAGGTGATCATTTCGATGATCTGGTAAAGGGTAATCAGCACTTAGGTCGAACCCCGTTCTCTAGAAAAAATGCAGTCCCGATGGTCATGCCTCTACAAGAGCAAATGACGCCTCGCCACCCCTAAGGCGCGCTTATCAGCGTTCCCGCGCCTCGGGCGGTAAAGAATTCGAGCAGCATGGCGTGGGGGACCCTGCCGTCGAGCACCACCGCAGCCTCGCAGCCTGCTTCTACGGCGCTCACGCAGGTTTCCAGCTTGGGAATCATGCCGCCGCTGATCGTGCCGTCTTCCCGCAACTTGGCGATGTCCCCCGGGGTGAGATCGGTGATCAGCTTGCCCTCTTTGTCCAGTACTCCGTCCACATCTGTCAGCAACAAGAGACGCGCCGCACCCAGTGCAGCGGCAAGCGCGCCCGCCATGGTATCGGCGTTGATATTGTAGGTATGCCCGTCCTCCCCGCTGCCGATCGGGGCAATGACCGGGATCATCCCCGCCGCAGTGGCGGTTTCGATGATCGTCGTATCGATCGCGCTCGGTTCGCCGACGAAGCCCAGATCCAGCACTTTCTCGATATTGCTTTCCGGGTCCTTCGTGGTGCGCTCCACCTTTCGCGCAGTGACGAGATTGCCGTCCTTGCCCGAAAGCCCGACGGCCTTGCCGCCGGCACGCGCAATCGAGCCGACGATTGCCTTGTTGATCGCGCCCGAGAGGACCATTTCCGCAATCTCGGCGGTCGCCTTGTCGGTCACTCGTAGGCCGTCGACGAAGCGTGTCTCCACGCCCAGCTTTTCCAGCATCGCACCGATCTGCGGGCCGCCGCCGTGGACGACGACCGGGTTGATGCCGACCGCCTTGAGCAGCACGACATCCTCCGCGAACTCGCGCGCAGCATCGTGATCGCCCATGGCGTTGCCGCCGTACTTCACCACGAAGCTGCGCCCGGCATAGCGCTGGAAATAAGGCAGCGCTTCGATCAGCGTCTGCGCCTTGGTGCTCGCATCTCGCATGTCAGTGGCTTCGGTCTGGGTCATCGAGTGCAAAGGCCTGCGTAGTTCCGAGAGCGCAGGCGTTAGCCCGACCTTTTCCTGGACGAAAGGCTTTTGGCGTTATTCGGGCGTTTCGCTTGCCGCGGGCGCATCGAGCACTTCGACTTCGCCTCCTTCGGCCGTGATAGTGGTATCGTCTTCGGCTCCGCGGACGGGCGGCAGGTCTTCCTCGGTGGCGAGAGGCAGGTCCTGATTCAACCGCTCTTCCTGCGTTGTAGTCGCATAATCGGGGACATTCTCGATGTCGCCCTGCTGAGATCCAAACAGCATGAAGCCGATAAAGGCAATGGCGAGCAGAACGATAACTCCCACCCACATCCATCGGGTTCGGGGTGCCTTGGTGTCGGGGACGGGATCGGTCATGGCGTTATTTCTCCTTCGTATCGTGCCCAATCAATGAGCCGCCAAGGTGCCCGTTCCGTTTGGCGGCCCTTCCGCCGCGAGGCAAAGGCGCTAAGGTGCGCGGCATGAGAACCTTTCCCCTGCTCGCCGCGCTTGCCCTCACCGGCTGCGCCTCCGCCGCCGATACACCAGCGCTGCCCGCTTCGCAGGAGGCCTTCTGGTCCGCTCTGCAAAGCCATTGCGGGAACGCCTATCGCGGGGAGCTCGCCAGCAGCGACAGCCGCGACGCCGATTTCCGCAGCCGCGCGATGATCGCGCACTGGGCGGAGTGCAGCGAGACGCGCACCGCGATCGCCTTCCATGTCGAGCGATCCGGCGGCACCGGATGGGACCGCAGCCGTACCTGGCTCATCACCCGCACCGCCGACGGTCTCCGCCTCAAGCACGACCACCGGCACGAGGACGGCACGGAAGACGCAGTCACGCAGTATGGCGGCGACACTCTGTCCGCCGGCGCCGCGCGGGTGCAGGACTTCCCGGTCGACGCCTATTCGATCGCCCTGTTCGAGCGCGAGGGGCT
>CAYPGL010000164.1:0-4778 GCA_964410035.1 uncultured Qipengyuania sp.
TCCTGCGCCTGGCGCTTGGTGCCGACGAACAGCACCTTGCCGCCCGAACGCGCGGTCTGGCTGATGAAGTCGAGTGCGCGCGCGAAAAGCGGCACGGACTGCGACAGGTCAATGATGTGGATGCCGTTACGCGCGCCGAAGATATACGGCTTCATGCGCGGGTTCCAGCGGTGAGTCTGGTGGCCGAAGTGTGCGCCGGCCTCGATCAATTGCTGCATGGTGACGGTAGGGGCCGCCATGGTCATTTCCTTTCCGGTTGTACCTCTGGAAGGCTGGAACCCGAGGATAGCGGAGCTTCCCGCGATCGGGCACCGGTATGAGCGCCTTCCATGTGGATTTGTCCGCCTTTCGAAATGGCCCGAATTGGCCGATTCACTGGCGAACGCCGCGCGCTTAGCGGGGTTCGCCGGACAAATCCAGACTCAATTCATCCTGAAAAAGTAGAATCCGGGCGCGAAAAGCGCTTGACAGTTGAGAACAAAAAGAGAACATTGCTCTTATCGCCGGAACATTCGGCGCCATTCCGGGGTTTTCCCGTAAATTTACCCCGGCTGTCAACAGCTTTATACACAGGCGGCCGGGCAGGAGATGACCGATATGTTCGCGATTGTGCTCATTGCCGTCCTCGCCCTCGCCAGCATGGCGACGGTCCTCGTGCTCGCCGATAGTGGACTGCGCTGGTGGTCCGCCTTCGGCCTGCTGAGACAGCGAATGAAGACTGGTTATGCGACTGCCAGTAGCGGACTGCGACCCGCGACCATGGGCTGCAACGCAACTGGGTTCGAACGCCAACCGCGAACGTACCCCGTCATTCGGCAACCGGCGCAGCGCGCCGCTTGACCCGCGAGTAGCGCGTGTGCGTAAAAGGCAGCAGTGCCAGGTAACCGATACCGATTGCGCTGAGCGTCCACCAAGGTTCGACCAGCAGCGCAGCGAACAGCAGCCCCGCGAATGCCAGCACCCACAGGCGAATGCCCTTGCGCGGTCGCAAGGAAGTCCAGCTCGGCGTTGCCATGTTCGAAATCATCAATAGCGCGGTCGCGACCAGCCACGGGGCAACAAGGGCCGGTTCGCGGAAGACGTCGAGCCCTGTCGCGGACCAGAGATAAAATGGCATGAAGGCCAGCCCCGCGCCCATTGGCGCGGGAACTCCGGTCAGGAAGCCCAGCGATTTGTGCGGCTGTTCTTCCATGTCGATCTGCGCGTTGAACCGAGCCAGTCGCAGCGCGCAGCAGATGGCCAGCGCCAGCGCGGCAAACCAGCCCCAGCTAGGCTCCGTCGAAAGCGACCACAGATATATGATAATGGCTGGGGCGGTGCCGAAGCTTAGCGAATCGGCGAGACTGTCCAGTTCAGCGCCGAAGCGGGATTGTGCCTTGAGCAGCCGCGCGATGCGGCCATCCATCCCGTCGAGTATTCCTGCGACGATGATCGCGACCGCTGCGGCCCCCCACTGCTCCGATATGGCGAAACGGATGCCCGTCAGGCCCGAACACAGAGCCGCAGCGGTAATCGCGTTGGGCGCCATCGCGCGCAGGCTAAGCCCGCGCGACTTGCCCATCACCGGTTTCTCGTCTTCGGCGGACTTGGGACCAAGACGGGCACGTTCTTCCGGTTCGCGCCGCGGTGCGGGATCTGTCAGCAAGCTCATTGTGCGACTCCTTCCAGCAGCGGTTGGCTGCCCGCTGCAGCGATCACGGTTTCTCCCGCGACGACTCTTTGCCCGACCATGACGTAAGAGCCGGTCCCGGCGGGCAGGTAGATATCGACCCGGCTGCCGAACCGGATCATTCCCACCCTTTGTCCGACCCCCAGCGTATCCCCCGGCTTCACGAAGGAAACAATTCGGCGAGCGACGAATCCGGCAATCTGCGTGAACCCGACCTTCAGACCGTCCGAGCGCTCGATCAAGATATGCTGCCGTTCATTATCTTCACTCGCCTTGTCCATGTCGGAGTTGAGGAACTTGCCCGGCACATAGACTACCCGCCGAACAACGCCCCCGATTGGGGTGCGATTTATGTGAACATCGAGCAATGAAAGGAAGATCGAAACCCGCGTCACGGGTTCTTGAGCAAGACCATCCACACCCGTCCCATCGTCAACCGTCAGTTCGCGCGGCGGCTCGACCTGCGTAATCTGAACCACTCTGCCATCGGCGGGAGAGACGATGAAACGCTCGTCCTGGGGCACGACCCGCTCGGGGTCGCGAAAGAATGCAAATATGGCCAGAGAGAGGAAGGCTGTCGGCCAAGCCAAGGTTTCCCATGCCAGCCAGGCAAGGACCAGCGAAAGGCCGAGCGCGGCAAGACCGAATTTGCGTCCTTCCGGATGGATCCGTGGGAGGCTGGAAGGCACTTCTCCGCGGCCCTGATTGTCCTGTAGGTCTCCTGCCATACAGGTCCACTACGCGGGGAACGCAGCTGTCACAAGCTTGCATCGAGTAGTATTCTCCGGCTTAGAGTTTCCTTCACCATAGTTAGGGTAAACGCCGATTTATGACACTGCTCATCCAGATCATGCGCCGTTGGTGGGGCGAAGTTCCTATTTATCTCTACGCCCTCACGTGCGCCACGCTGGTATTTTATCTGTGGGCGCAATTCGACATTCCCTATGATCAGGCAGGGTCGGTAATGAGCATCCAACTGATCTATACGGCTGCAATACTCTGGTTTTTTGTAGACATTATTTGGCGACTCGCATTGGACAGGCCTGGAAAGCCACTTAGGTGGGCAAGGCAGCGATATTTTACTAGAACTGCACTTTGCAGGTTAATCGCCAGCATACCTGTCCTCGCAATGTGCGCGATCATCATTCCCGTTTTCTCCAGTCTCAAGGCGATGATACCGCTTTTTACAAAGTTCGAATGGGATGCGACTTTTATCTCGTGGGAACGAACTCTTTTTTTCGGACTGGACGCGTGGCAGTTAATGCAACCGATCTTTGGCTTCCCAATCGTCACCTCGATAATCGCAGTATTTTATCACCTTTGGGTGCTGCTGCTTTATCTAGGAGTAGCGATTGTAGCAATTTCGCCAGCTATTTCTAATGACGTGCGCCGAAGGTTCTTCTTGAGCTATGCCCTCGCATGGTCGCTGGTCGGAGGGTTCCTGGCAACCTTACTAGCTTCGGTCGGCCCCGTCTTTGCGGAGCCAATCCTCGGAATTCCCGATTTTGTACCGCAGATGGATTATCTGCGCTGGGCCAACGAGCAATTCCCGATCATGACAGTTCCAGTTCAAGACAAGCTTCTCGAGGGTTATCTGACCGCCGACAACGGCTTGGGCCGCGGCATCAGTGCTATGCCGTCAATGCATATAGCAATTTGCGCTTTGTATTGGCTCGCAGCACGCGAAACTTCGAAGACGGCCGGCAAGTTCTTTTTTTGGTTCATGATGCTGATCTGGATTGGATCGGTGCACCTTGCTTATCATTACGCGCTGGACGGGCTGGTTTCGCTCGTCGCGATCTGGGGGATCTGGAAGCTCGTTCCCTATGCCTTCAAGGCATGGGACGCGCTGCCCCTGCCCTGGTCTCAGCCGGCCTTTCGGACGAACACGGTTCCGGCGGAGTAACCGGCACCGAAACTGCAGATCAGGCCGGTATCGCCTTTGGCAAGATCTTCGCTGTGCAGGTGGAACGCAATGATCGAGCCCGCGCTCGATGTGTTGCCATACGTATCGAGCACGGTCGGGCTTTCGTCCTCGCTCGCTTCATGACCCAGAACCCGGTGAGCAATGAGGCGGTTCATGCCGGTATTCGCCTGGTGCAGCCATAAGCGGCGCAATCCTGCCGGATCGATCTCGAGCCGCGCCGCTTCCTCGACGATCATCTGGGCGACCATCGGCACGACTTCCTTGAAAACCTTGCGGCCTTCCTGGACGAACAGTTCGTCCGGTCCACCTGCTTCATCCGGATAAGCGCGATTGAGGAAGCCGAAATTGTTACGGATGTTGTTGGAGAAGACCGTTTTCAGCTTCGTCCCCAGGATGTCCCAATGCTCTTTCGGAGCTATCCCAGAATCCTCGACCAGGACGGCGGTTGCCACGTCTCCGAAGATGAAGTGGCTGTCTCGGTCGCGCCAGTTCAGGTGGCCGCTGGTGATTTCCGGGCTGACGACAAGCACGCTCTTCGCATTGCCCGCACGGATGTAATCGGCCGCTGTCTGGATGCCGAAAGTGGCCGAAGAGCAGGCGACATTCATGTCGAAGCCGAAGCCATCGATGCCCAGTTCCTGCTGGATTTCGATCGCCATCGCCGGATAGGGTCGCTCCATATTCGATGCCGCACACAGTACAGCATCGACATCTTCAGCTTTCCGCCCTGCCCGCTCCAGCGCCTGGCGAGCGGCCTTCACACCGATTTCTGCGAGGATCGAAAGTTCGTCATTGGATCGCTGCGGCCAGCGCGGAGCCATGATCTCGGGGTCGAGCACGGGCTCTTTCGCCATCACGTGCCGGGCCTTGATCCCGCTGGCCTTTTCGATGAACTCGACCGAGCTCTCGGTCAGCGGCTCGATCTCGCCAGCGGCGATGGCCTCGGCATTGGTTTCGTTGTGCCGCCGCACGTATTCGTTGAAACTGGCGACCAGTTCCTCGTTGGAGATGCTGTCTTCGGGTGTGAACAGTCCCGTCGCGGAAATGACGGGGCGGCCGGTCAATCGGGCAATATTGGTCATCGGATTTGCCTAGTCTCACGCTTTGGGAACGGCAAGTGAGAGCGTAGCGATCATGAAGGGCGGGTGGTGGACAGGGCTGGTATAAGCTATTCTCTATGCT
>CAYPGL010000165.1:0-4759 GCA_964410035.1 uncultured Qipengyuania sp.
AGGGAGATACGCGGATCGTGGTGCAGGTCCCGGGCCTGCAGGATCCCGAACAGCTTAAGGAATTGCTCGGCAAGACCGCACAGCTCGAATTCAAACTGGTCGAGCGGGAAGCCACGGCGGAAGAAGTCAGTCGCGGCTTCGTCTCCGGCGGCGAAGTTCTCCCCTATGCTGACGAGGAAGTCTACCAGGGTTCCGGCGTGGTCGTGCAGCGGCTTGGCGGCATCGACGGGGAAACTTTAACCGGTGCGATCCAGACCTTCGACCAGCAGACCAACGAACCGGTAGTCAGCATTACCTTCAATCCCGAAGGCGGGCGCCGCTTCGCCACGCTCACCACTCAATACACCGGACGCCAGTTCGCAATCATCCTTGACGGCGAGGTAATCTCTGCCCCGCGCATGCTCGAGCCGATTCAGAACGGCCAGTCCCAGATCAGCGGTAGCTTCACCACCGAATCGGCAAATGAGTTAGCGATTCAGCTGCGGTCCGGCGCGCTTCCGGTGGATCTCGCCGTGGTCGAGGAACGCACGGTCGGGCCCGACCTGGGCGCAGATTCGATCAAGCAGGGTCTGCTTGCGATGGGCATCGGCACGCTGCTCGTCATGGTGTTGATGATAGTCACCTACGGTCGCTTCGGCATCTATGCGACGGTGGCGTTGATTATCAACGTCCTGATGCTGCTGGGGATCATGGCGGCACTCGGTTCAACCCTGACGCTCCCCGGTATCGCCGGATTCGTGCTGACGATCGGTGCGGCGGTCGACGCCAACGTGCTGATCAACGAGCGTATTCGCGAGGAGCGAAAACGCGGTCGTCGGGTCATGGCGGCGGTGGAAAACGGCTATATCGAAGCCAGCCGCGCCATTTACGACGCCAATGTGACCAATTTCATCGCCGGCGTGCTACTGTTCCAGTTCGGTTCGGGCCCGATCAAGGGCTTCGCCGTGGTGCTGGTCGTGGGCCTGTTCACCTCGGTCTTCACCGCCGTACCGCTTACACGGATGTGGGTGGCGGGCTGGTTGCGCAAGACGCGGCCCACGGACCTCAACATTTAAGGACGACGGAAGATGAAACTGCTCAAGCTCGTCCCCGACGATACCAACATCAAGTTCCTGAAATGGCGCGTTCCGTTTTTCGTTGTCAGCCTTCTGCTGATCGCCGCGAGCTGGGCGCTCGTCATGACCAAGGGTCTCAATTACGGCGTCGATTTCGCGGGTGGACTCGAAGTGCGCGCGACATTCACCGAACGGACGGACGCGCCGGTCGCCCAGCTTCGCGAGGACATTGAAGGCCTCGGCTACGGTACTCCGGTGGTCCAACGCTTTGGCGAGGACAATCAGGTTTCGATCCGTGTCCGCCTGCCCGACGATGTGTCAGCGAATAACGAGGCCGCGCAGGAAGCCGCGAACACGGTAGTAGCGGAACTGCAGGGAAATTATTCCGACTTCCGACTGGACGGGAACGACAACGTGTCCGGCAAGGTATCGGGAGAATTCCGTGAGGATGCCGTTTTTGCTTTGCTGGCGGCGATGCTTGCGGTGGCCCTTTACATCTGGATTCGCTTCGAATGGCAATTCGGCGTGGGCGGTCTCTTTGCCCTGTTCCACGACGTTTCGCTGGCCTTGGGGATGTTTGAGCTGTTCCAGATCGAGTTCAGTCTCCAGATTATCGCGGCGATCCTAGCCATTATTGGTTATTCGCTGAACGATACGATCGTCATTTACGACCGCATCCGCGAGAACCTGAAGAAATATCGCAAAATGCCGTTGCCGGAACTGCTCGACCTGTCGGTCAACGAGACGCTGGCGCGTACGGTGATGACATCGCTTACGCTGCTGATCGCACTCGTCCCGCTTCTATTCTTCGGCCCGGCCAGCCTCTTCGGCCTGACCGCAGGGATTACGCTGGGCATCTTTGTCGGAACATATAGTTCGGTCTATATGTCTGCGCCGCTGCTGGTTTGGATGGGCGTGAACTCGAACAGCTTCGTCCCCGAAGAAAGTGTCGCCGACAAGCAGGAAAAGAAGCTGCGCGGCGAAGTGTGACGCTGCTGTCCGCTGCCGCTCAAAGGCGGCGGACGAGCATTTCCGCGACACCGATCCAGGCAGGGCTGTCGATTACTTGCTGCTTTTCCCCATGTCCGGGGGGTAACAGGCCGACCAATTTGCCCTGCCGGTCAATTAGGCGGCCGAAGGCGAACCGACCACCCTTTTTCGGTACCAACACATCGCGATTGACGGCGCGGGCAGAGTCTTCCGGTGTCAGCTGGCGAAGCCATAGCTGGTCCCCGGGGCGATATTCCCCATGGGGATAATCGATCGTCATGACCACCAGCGCGCCGTCTCCGCCCAGATCGGCAGCGAGGATGGCATCCCGTGGCGTGCCGAGCGCTTCCGCGCCGGATTGTCCGAGCGTCGCCACGACTTGAGGGTGACCGGCCTTTTCGGAGCGAACGAGCATTTCCGGCTCGACCCCGAGGGCCGCGCCGATCCGCTCCATCCACTTGAGCGAAAGGTTTCGCATGCCCGTTTCCAACCGGCCCAGCGTCTGCGGGGTGGTTGGCGGGTCGCACGCCTCGGCAAGTTCCGCCAAGGTGATTCCCTTCTGTTTGCGGATATCGCGGATACGGTTGATCACCTTCAACTCCTTGCTCACCAAATTGGTGAGTTTGTCTGTTCTACACTAACCATTTCAATGCAAGGCTGGCTCGCAGAAATTGGAGGCAAAGCATGCGCAGGGAACTGGTCGAATGCGAACTGACGGAAGGAGGGCCTAGGTATGGCGGTTCGGTCAGGGGAAAGAAGCGTACGGTCACGTTGAAGCTTTGCGTGTCCCCTCTCACAAGGCTGCATGCAGGCGGGCACCTCGATGACCGCCTTTTCGACGCAGGAGGAGCGGCTGAGAGCGGACTTCGAACGCGCACAACTATCGCCATCGGTGACCATGCGCCGGGACCTGATCCGTGCCGACGGGGACGGGGGTGACGGCCTAAAACCGACGGAACGCCAACTGTCGGCCAAGGCGCGGTTCGATGGGGCAATGGCCGAAGCAGGAGATGGCCTCAGTGACATCCTCTGGCTTGTCGCGTGCGCTTGCGCAGGCATGCCCGAAGCCGAAAGGGATCTTGGTTGGCCTGCGCGTAACGGCAAGCTTGTTTTCAAGCTTGCGCTCAATCGGGTTGCCGATTTCTATCGGATCAAATTAATGCCCAGGACCGGATCTACTGTGTCATCCAGACAGGGTTATGCCTCTAGCGTATGAACGATCTCCTCACGCAGGACCGGCAGGACTTCCGCCTCGAACCAGGGGTTTTGTTTCATCCAGATCGCGCTCCGCCATGCAGGGTGGGGCAAGGGGAAGAAAAGCGGCAGGAATTCGCGGAAAGCCCGGACGCGCTCGGTCATGGGCATCTTCCTCGTTTCTGGCAGGTAATGCGCTTGGGCATAGGTGCCGACCAGCAAGGTCAGCCGCTCATCGGGAAGGACATCTAGCACCCGTTTGTGCCATTGCGGCGCACATTCGGGGCGAGGGGGTTTGTCACCGCCGCTTGCCTTGCCGGGATAGCAGAAGCCCATCGGCACCAGTGCGACGCGAGCAGCATCGTACATCTTTTCCTTTGACAGACCCGTCCAGGCGCGCAGCCGGTCACCACTCTTGTCGTCCCAGGGAATGCCGGTTTCGTGAACCTTCGACCCCGGGGCCTGGCCGATTATCAGCAGGCGCGCGGTGGGGGAGAAGCTCGCAACGGGGCGAACACCGTGCGGCAGGTGGGCGGCGCAGGCGCGGCAGCCCGCTATTTCTCGGGCGAGCGCTTCCTGATTCAAAGCGCCTCGACCTGCTCGGCCAGTTCCAGCCAGCGTTCTTCGGCCGCGTCCTTCTCGGTCCGCGCGTTTTCGATGCCTTGCGAGACATTGGCGAACCGTTGCGGATCGGAAGTGTAGAGATCGGGGTCGGCGAGGATCTGTTCACCGCGCGCAATCGCGGCTTCCAGTTCCTCGATGCGCGCCGGGAGCAACTCGAGATCGCGCTGATCGTTGTAGGACAGCTTGGTTGGCTTTGACGGTGGAGGCGGGGGAGCGAGTTTGTCGTCAGCCTTGTCTGTTTTCGTCCTGCCAGCGATGGGCTGTTGCCGCTTCGCTTGCCAGTCTTCATAGCCGCCAGCGACCACATCAACTTTGCCGGTCCCATCGAGGCCCAGCGTGATGGTCACCGTGCGGTCGAGGAAGTCGCGGTCGTGGCTGACGATAAGGACGGTGCCTTCGTAATCGGCGATGACTTCTTGCAGCAGGTCGAGCGTTTCGAGATCGAGATCGTTCGTCGGCTCGTCGAGAACGAGGAGGTTGGATGCCTTGGCAAACTCGCGCGCCAGCAGCAGGCGCGACCGTTCGCCGCCCGAAAGCACCGAAACATTCATATCGACGATCTTGGGATCGAACAGGAATTCCTTCAGATAGCCCTGCACGTGTTTGCGCACCCCGCGCACATCGATCCAGTCGCCGCCTTCGGCCAGCACCTGCCGCACGGTCTTGTCGGCCGTGAGCATTTGCCTCTGCTGGTCGATCATCACGCCGGTCAGCGTCTTGGCAATGTCCACTGTGCCGCTGTCGGGTTCGAGCTCGCCGGTGAGCATCTTGAGCAGCGTGGTCTTGCCCGCGCCGTTCGCACCTACGATGCCGATCCGGTCGCCGCGCTGGATGCGCAGAGAGAAGGGCTAGATGATGGTGCGGTCACCGTAGGCCTTGGTGATCTTGACCGCTGT
>CAYPGL010000166.1:0-4735 GCA_964410035.1 uncultured Qipengyuania sp.
CAGCGTGGAGCTCCTCCATCTAGCGCAGCGCTGGACCCGCCCTTCGCAATGCCTAAGGAGGAATTCCAAGGACCCATCGCTCCGCGATGGGTCCTTTAGGCCCTAGAGTACTTCATTAGTTACACTTATAAGAGCGAGCAAAATTTTAACATGTTGCTAATATGAGGGAAACTGGAGAGTTACACCAATCGTTACATCTCGATACCAGACATTTCCCTTTTAGAGACGGATATTTGGGTGTGTAGTGTTTGCAGCACGGCCGCTCAATCGACCGGACCGACCATTCCCTCGGGTCGCACGATGCGGTCGTAATCCGCTTCGCTCACAAAGCCGCTGGCTATGGCTGCATCGCGCAATGTCGAACCTTCCAAATGGGCCCGCTTGGCGATTTCGGCTGCCTTGTCGTAGCCGAGCTCCGGCGCGAGGGCGGTTACCAGCATGAGTGAGTTCTCGACCCCTGCGGCAATATTCTCCCGCCGGGGCTTGAGCCCCTTTAGGAGGTGATCGGTGAAGCTTCGCGAAGCGTCGGCGAGGAGCCTCACCGACTGGAGGAAGTTGTACGCCACCAGCGGCCGATAGACGTTGAGTTCGAATTGCCCCTGGCTGCCTGCAAAAGTAATCGCGGCGTGGTTGCCGAAGACCTGCACGCAGACCTGAGTCAGGGCTTCGACCTGCGTCGGATTGACCTTGCCCGGCATGATGGAGCTGCCCGGTTCGTTGGCGGGAAGGGCGAGTTCGCCTAGGCCCGAACGGGGGCCCGATCCGAGTAGGCGGATATCGTTGGCAAGCTTGTAGAGGCTCGCAGCGAGCGTGTTCAGCGCACCGTGAGCGAAGACCAGCGCGTCTTGGGCCGCCAGCGCTTCGAAGCGGTTCGGCGCGCAGGTGAAGGGGTGTCCGGTCGCTTCTGCAAGTTCGCCGGCCACCATTTTTCCGAAGTCCTGCGGGGCGTTGAGGCCGGTTCCGACTGCGGTGCCGCCCTGTGCGATTTCGAGCAGGCCGGGCAGGACTAGCCCGATACGCTCGATCCCGACACGCACCTGCTGCGCATAGCCGGAAAATTCCTGACCCAAGGTGAGAGGAACTGCATCCTGCGTATGCGTACGGCCGATCTTGACCAGATCGCTCCAGGCGTTTGCCTTGGCATCCAGTTCCGCAAGCATGGCCTCGAGTGTTGGTAGCAGCTTCTCGTTGAGAGTCCGGACTGCCGCGACATGGATCGCGGTCGGGATGGTATCGTTAGAGGACTGGCTTTTGTTGACATGATCGTTGGGGTGGACGGGCGTCTTGCTTCCGAGCTCCCCGCCAAGTGCGAGATTGGCCAGATTGGAAATGACCTCGTTGGAGTTCATGTTGGTCTGGGTGCCCGAGCCGGTCTGCCACACCGACAGCGGGAACTCTTCGTCAAGCTCGCCTGACGCGACACGCCGCGCCGCCTGCTGGATCGCTTCCGCAACCGCATCGTCGAGCAGGCCTAGCTTCCGATTGGCGATCGCTGCGGAGCATTTAACCAGCCCCAGAGCGTGGATCAGCTCGCGCGGCATGCGCTCCTCGCCAATTCGGAAATTCTCCTTCGAGCGTTGGGTCTGCGCGCCATAAAGTCGTCCTGCCGGTACGCGGATTTCGCCCATGGAGTCGGTTTCGATGCGGGTATCGTTCATGGCTGTTCGAACACGCCAGCGTCTACTTGCGTTCCGGGAGGAAGTGAACTGCCCCAAGCGACTTTCATTTTGGGGGTAAAACTATATCATTCACCGTTTCGAAAGTTGGCTCGCCTGCCAAAAAGGTGGTGCGTCCATCCATCAAGGACCATCTTGGAAATGCGATGACAGCTCAATTCGAAGAGTTGTTCTTTGAATCGATCGTGAACTAAGACCTCCCTGCCGGGTCTGGGCCAATCCCCTGAGCCCCGGTCTATCCCAGTTCGTGAGGATAGACTGGCGGGGTTCCTCAATCTTTTTTGAGTGCAGCCAGTGCTTCGGCCAAGGGGCCTCTCGGTTGGAGGTTCTCGTCGCTCTGGATACCGCTTTCCCGGCGTACCGTATCGGCGTCGGGACCTTCCCGATAGGGATCGATGGCAAGACCGAGTGTCTGTGCGATGGCCTCTCCGAGATCGAAGCTGTCACCTTCGTATTCGATCTCGTCCAGCTCATCTTCGGTCAGTTCGAATTCCTCGTCCTCTTGGTATGCGGGCATCCGACCTGCGGGCACGAAGCGCAGGGAAAAGGGTTCGGACGCATCATAGGTGAGCGCTTCACGCGTTACGGCGCAAGGTTGCTCGATCGTCGCTGTAAGAGTCCCGTCAACCAGCACGGCCTCGTCCTTCTCACCGAAATCGACCTTGGCCATGAGGGTGTGGATGGCAGTAACGGCGAACCTTTTCGCCAGTGCGGCGCGTTCAGCTTCGTTCGCTTCGATGATCAGTTCTGCAGCCGGCAGGGACCGCGGCTTGACCAACCGTTTGAGTTCATTGCCTTCAGTCATGCTGCAATCTCTCCGGCGCGAAGCTGCTCGGCGTTGCTGCGTTGCAGTCGCTTGTGCAGCCTGACCATGCGGTCGGCCAGCGCTTCCGCCTCGTCTTCCTGAGCCATAGTGACATTGCGCTTCAGCGCTTCGGCAAGCTCGGCGCGGTCTTCGTCCGCCAGCCTTTGGCGATAAGTGCCTAGGCGGCCGCCCATGCTGCTCATGAGGTTCCCGATCTTCTTGCCTACCGTGGGATCGCCGATCCCCGCTTCGCGGAGCTGGCCTTCCATGTCCTCGACGAAGAGTTCGGTGACCAGTGAAGTGTGCGGTGCCAGATCCTCGTCCTGCTCCATTCTCAGCATGACCATGCTGAGCACGAGCGTGATCATGTCGAACCGGCCCTCGACGGTGTCGGCTACTCCGCACATGCGGTACCAATCCGGGTCCCGCGCCTGTTCGACGATCGTGTGCCAGAGCGGACGCCATTCTTCCCGGGGGTCATGCTGGGTGCCGAAAAGGCGGGAGAATAGGGACATCGGATAGTGCTTTCGTTCCGGTTCGTTCATCGGCAATTCAAACCGCCATCCCCACCGCGCAAACACACGCACGTTGCAAGCTGCGGCGCGGCGGTTTAGGGCGTCGCTCGCGCATATAGGGTGCGAGGCCGCGCAGGCCAAGCGCACCGGAGATACGGAGTTGAAGCAGTTCCCATGAGGACAACGAAAATCCTTGGCGCCACCGTGCTGGTTGCAGCTGGCCTTACGATGGGCGCTTGTTCCTCTATCCGCGAATCGCGCGGCTATGTGGTGGACAATACGCTTCTGAGTTCGGTGCAGCCGGGTATCGACAACCAGCGCAGCGTCGAAATGACGCTGGGCCGCCCGACTTTTACCAGACAGTTCGGCGATCCGACCTGGTATTATGTTTCTTCAACCACGGGCCGCAAACCGTTCGTCAGACCCCGCGTCCAGGCGCATCAGGTTCTGGCGGTTAAGTTCGGCCCGGACGGCGATGTCGTTTCGGCAGAGCGTTCCGGGCTCGACCAAGTGGTCTATCTCACGCCCGATGGTGACGAAACGCCGACCCTGGGACGGGAGCGAGGTTTTCTCGAAGACCTGTTCGGCAACATTGGTACGGTTGGCCAGCCCGGTCTTGGCGGGCAGGGCGGGGCTGGCGGCCCCGGCACCTGACCGCGTCTTGACCCTAATTCCGCGCACCCCATATCGCGCGGCATGAGTGATCAGGACAATCGCCACGGGCTGACCCAGTGGCATGGAACCACCATCATCGGCGTTCGCAAAGGCGACCGGATCGTCATTGCCGGGGACGGGCAAGTCTCGATGGGCAATACGGTGATGAAACCCAATGCCCGCAAGGTCCGCCGGATTGGTGAAGGCGGAAAGGTCGTCGCCGGTTTCGCAGGTGCAACGGCAGATGCCTTCACTCTCTTCGAACGGCTGGAAAAGAAGCTCGAACAATACAGCGGACAGCTGCTGCGTGCCGCAGTTGAGCTGACCAAGGACTGGCGCACGGATAAATACCTGCGCAATCTCGAAGCCCTCATGATCGTGGCGGACAAGGAGAATCTCCTCGTCCTCACCGGCAATGGCGACGTGCTCGAACCCGAAGGCGGGATCACCGCGATCGGTTCGGGCGGGAACTATGCGCTGGCTGCTGCCAAGGCGATCTCCGAATATGAGGACGATCCCGAGGTTATCGCGCGCAAAGCGATGCAGGTCGCCGCAGATATCTGCGTTTTCACCAATGGCAATGTGACCCTAGAAACCGTTTAACCAGCGGTCTGAAAGATTTCATGGACAATTTGACCCCTAAGGCGATCGTCGCCGCTCTCGATGAACACATCATTGGCCAGCAGGACGCCAAGCGCGCCGTGGCAGTGGCCCTGCGTAACCGCTGGCGCCGCCAGCGGCTCGACCGCGACCTGCGCGACGAGGTGACGCCTAAGAACATCCTGATGATTGGCCCCACCGGCTGCGGCAAGACCGAGATCAGCCGCCGGCTGGCGAAGCTGGCGGAAGCTCCCTTCGTGAAGGTGGAAGCGACCAAGTTCACCGAGGTTGGCTATGTCGGCAGGGATGTCGAACAGATCGCCCGCGATCTTGCCGAGGAAGCGATCCGTCTGGAGAAAGAGCGCCGCCGCGAGGCCGTGCGCGAAAGCGCTAGCCAAGCGGCGATGGATCGGCTTCTCAATGCACTCGTCGGCGAGAACGCCAGTGAGGCAACGCGCGAAGCCTTCCGCGAACGCATTGTCCAG
>CAYPGL010000167.1:0-4722 GCA_964410035.1 uncultured Qipengyuania sp.
CCGGTACGCACCGTGATGCGTGACCAGGTCGCCGCGACCAATATCAGCAAATACTGGACAGCACCCGGCATCACCGATCGCGAATTGACCGCGCTGACTGTCGGCGCCCAGATCCTTGGAGGACTATCGTCGAGCCGTCTGGACAGCGCCCTCGTGCGGGATGAACAGTTGGCGGTGGGCGTTTCCGGCGGCAACTTCGCGTTTCAGCGTGTCGGCATTCTGAACGTCGGTGCGACGGCCAAGCCGGGCGTCGAAACTGAAGTGCTGGAAGCGCGTCTGGATGCTCTCATCGAACAGTTCATCGCCGAAGGTCCGACCGAGGACGAGGTCCGCCGCGCTGCGACAAGTACTGTCGCGCAGACGATCCGTGGCCTCGAGCAGGTCGGAGGGTTCGGCGGCAAGGCCGTCACCCTCGCCTCCGGCGAAGTTCTGGCCGACGATCCCGATTTCTTCTCCCGGCAGCTCGAAACGCTTGCAACGCTGACACCTGCGGAGGTTCAGGCTGCGATGCAGCGCTGGATGACCCGCCCTTCCATGACGCTGGTCCTCGAGCCGGGTCAGCGTGATAGCGAGTACGAAGAAGCCGCATCGGTCGCAGCAGACGCAGAAGTAGCAGATGCAACAACGGCGGAAGAGATTACCGTAACAGAGGTGCGCCCGGCCCCGCCCATCACCACAAGCGCCGATCTCGACTTCCCCGATGTGCAGCATACCAAGCTGGCCAATGGGATGACGCTGCATTACGCTATGCGCGATGCCGTTCCGGCGACCTATGTCACGATGAGCTTCGATGCCGGCAGCGCGGCGGATCCGGTCGCCAAGCGCGGGCTCGAAACCCTGACCTTGTCGCTGTTCGACGAAGGCACCACGACCCGCACTTCGCAGGAACTCGCCGAAGCCAAAGAGCGGCTCGGTGCCAACATTTCGCTTGGCGGCGGTGAAGATCGTTCGACCTTTACCCTGTCGGCCTTGTCGGCAAATCTCGTGCCCTCGCTCGAACTCATGTCAGACGTTGTTCGCAATCCCGCTTTCGATCCAGCCGAGATCGAACGCGTTCGCACACAGCAGGTCACCGGCGTCCAGCAGGAATTGCGTACTCCGGCCTCGATTGCGGCGCGCACGCTGACACCGCTCATCTACGGGGAAAACAATCCCTATGGCGGCGCTGCCAGCGGAACGGTGGAATCGCTCCAGGGCATCACACGCGATGATATCGTTACCTTCAAGCAGCGCTGGATCAGGCCGGACAATGGCGAAGTCTTCGTCGTGTCCGATCGTCCGCTCGCCGAAATCGTTGGTGCGCTCAACACCGTCTTTAGTGACTGGGATGCGCCTGAGGCGGCCAAGGGTGTGAAAAGCTTCCCGGCCATGCCCGCAAGGCCGGAGGAAGCGCGCGTCGTCCTGGTCAACCGACCAAATTCTCCGCAGAGCTATATCCTCGGCGGTCAGATCACGCCGGTCGATGCCCGCGACGAAACTTATGTCGACTTCCTCAACGCCAACAACGCGCTGGGCGGCAACTTCCTCGCACGTCTCAACATGAACCTGCGCGAGACCAAGGGCTGGAGCTATGGCGTTCGCGGCGCACCGCAGACTAATGAAAATGCGGTAGCTTATCGTATTTCGGCGCCGGTGCAGGCAGACCGTACGGGCGATGCCCTCGCCGAGCTGATCCGCGAGACTGGCGAATTCCTCGACACGCGCGGGGTTACCGAAGCCGAGCTGACCCGCATCGTGGCGGCGCAGATCGGGGAACTCCCGGGCCAGTTCGAGACATCCGGTGCAGTACTTTCGGCCATGCAGAACAATGCGCTCTACGGCCGTCCGGACAACTACTACGAGTTGCTGTCCGACCGTTACCGCGCGCAGACCGGGGCTAGCCTCGATGCTGCAGCCCGTGCCGCCATCGATCCCAACCGCTTCGTCTGGGTAGTTGTCGGAGATGCCGAACAGGTCGAACCGCAGCTTGAAAGTCTCGGGCTCGATGTCGAGGTTGTCCAGATGGCGTCAACAGGAAATTGAGGCTTATTGACATTCATGTCAGCAAGCACGAAGACCACGCGAATTCTAATCAAGGAGAATATGCATGTCCGTAGCCGGAACTTATGAAACCGTCGTCAAGAGCCCCATGGGCGACCAGAAGGGCACCTTCACCGTCGTCCCGGGTGACGATGGCAACACCTTTACCGGCTCGATGGCGGGCGGAATGGGCGCGATGGATGTCAAGGACGGCAAGATCAACGGCGACGAGCTGACCTGGGCGATGGACATGACTGTCCCGATGCCAATGACGCTCAACTGCAAGGCGACCGTCAATGGCGACCAGCTGACCGGCACCGTCAACGCGGGAGCTTTCGGCGATATGCCGCTGACCGGCGAACGCCAGGGCTGATTGCATCGCACAAAAAGAAAGGGCCGCCGGAGCGATCCGGCGGCCCTTTTTATTTGCACGGCGGGAGCGAGTTACTCGACCACGTCCATTTCCGCGATCAGGCCCTGGGCACCGTCGACCTTATCCATTACCCAAAGCATATAACGGGTGTCGACGTGGATCGTGCGCGTGGTACGCGGATCAAAGTGCCAATCGGAATTGACGCTTTCGAAAGTCCCATCGAACAGCAGGCCGACGAGTTCGGCGCGCGCATTGAGAGTGGCCGAGCCGCTGTTACCGCCCGTGCTGTCGAGATCGGAAAGGAAGTTCACTGGGACTGAACCGACTTCGGGCGAATAGTAACTGCCGTAGTCTTGATCGCGGATTTCCTGCAGCTGCCGTTCGGGGGCATTGAAAGGATCTTCCCCTGTGTCCTTCTCCAGAATTCCTTCCAGCGTGGTGAAGGGCATATAGGCCATGCCATCCTTGGGGGAGCCGCCCAGCACGGTGCCGTAGGTAACCCGCAAAGTGGAATTGGCGTCGGGATAGGTCGCAAGCCCCTGCGAACGCTGCCACTGGGTAATCGCATCCATATAGCCCGGACGTAGCGCCAGCGCGCGGCCGGAGCGTTCTTCGCTCTCGGCTTCCAGCCCGCGCTCGTATTCATAGAGCGCGACTGCGAGCTGCATAAAGGGATCGGCGGATGCCTCCAATTCGTCAGGGGTGGCATCCATCAGCGACAAGCGCGTTTCCGCATCGTCGAGCGCCGTACCCTCATAATAGGCATCGAGCTTGGCCGACAGGGCCGCCTCGTCGATATCGCCGGTCAGCCCGAGCGCACTGTCAAACACGGCGACGCGATTTTCGGCAGGCTGGTCAAGATAGCTGTCGAGAAACAGCATCCATTGGGCCTTGTCGACTGAGGCTTCATACCGGCGGTCGAGCGCCTGAAGCCCCTGACGGAAGAAGGTCATGTCGCGCTCCTGGAAACCTGGCTCACGCTCGGCGTCGGGCTTCTGACGCTCGTGCGCGAGGCGATATAGGCGCTGTGCCGCCGAAAGCAGGGCAGGACGGGTCGCGAAGCCGTACCAAAACGCTTCCTGCGCAGCCTCGGCGCTTTCCTGCGAGAGCGCCTGCAGTCCGGTAATCGCTTCGCCATAAGCGGCGCGGCTGCTGTCGGCCCCAATCCAGGCAGCCAGCGCTTCTTCACGCTCGCGGCGCAGGTCAACCAAGCCCACCCGGCGTGCGCCTTCAAGCTGTCCGCGCGTATTCTTTTCGAAATTGTTCAATCCGGCGAGAAGGGATTCGTATTTCACTCGCGCATCCGAACCCTCTGGCGCCGCTTCCTCGATGGTATCGATCCATTCGTTGAGCAGGGTCACATAAGTGGGGTAGGACCAGCTGAAGGTGTTCTCCACTTCGGCCAAAGTAGCATAGCGCGAAGTCGATCCGGGATAGCCTGCGGCCATTACGAAATCGCCTTCCTTTAGGCCGCCGGCGCTCACCTTTAGGTGATGTTCCGGCTGATAGGGCACGTTCTCTTCCGCGTAGTCCGCGGCCGAACCATCGGGGGCGACGTAGGCACGATAAAAAGCGAAATCGCCCGTGTGACGAGGCCACATCCAGTTATCGATATCGCCGCCGTACTTGCCGATTGAATCGGCGGGTGCGTAAACGAGGCGCACGTCGCGCACTTCAAGGCGTTCGATCAGAGTATATTCCGCACCGCCGTAAAAGCTGGCGACCTGACAGCGGTAGCCTGCCTTCTCCTCGCACTCGGCGATGATGTCCTTCATGCGCTGTTCGACCGTCTCATACCGCTCGGTCGGCGACAAGGTTTCGGTGCCTTTGCGCATGCGCTGCGTTACGTCTGTCAACGCCGTAGTGACGTAGATGCGCGAGCCCGGAGCCGCTGGCAGTTCGTCAGCCTTGGCCTTGGCGAGGAAGCCGTCGACCAGATAGTTGTTCGCGGCAGTCGAATTGTACTGGACAGATCCACGGGCGCAGTGGTGGTTTGTCACCACCAGGCCAGCCGGTGAAACAAAGCTGGCAGAGCATCCGCCGAGCGAGACAATGGCTCCCATCGGGAAACCGGTCAGATCGGTCAGGGCTTCGGGATCGATTTCCAGCCCAGTTTGGCGAAGATCATCCGCGATCTCCGGAAGCTGCTGCGGCGTGAACATACCTTCCTTGGCGGCAACCGGCGCGGTTGCGGCGCACGCCAGGAGGGCGGCGACGGTGGTAATTTTTCTCATTGAAGTACAATCCCCTACCTTGTGCGTGAAGAACGCACGGCGGCGGATGCCGTAAAGACCAACGTTCCGCGGAGCAAGCATGCGCTCGGCGGGCTA
>CAYPGL010000168.1:0-4712 GCA_964410035.1 uncultured Qipengyuania sp.
TCTGGCCCGCATGCAGATCGACCGCGAGCACGCGATCAGCGCCAGCTTCGGTAATAAGGTTGGCCACCAGCTTGGCCGAAATCGGTGTGCGGGGCCCGGGCTTGCGGTCCTGCCGCGCATAGCCGAAATAGGGAACCACCGCCGTAATCCGCCGGGCTGAAGCCCGCTTCAATGCATCGATGCAGATCAGCAGCTCCATGAGGTTGTCGTTCGCGGGATAGCTGGTCGACTGGACGACAAACACGTCCTCGCCGCGGACATTCTCGTGAATCTCGACGAAGATTTCCTCGTCGGCAAAGCGGCGTACGCCTGCATCGACCAGGGGCATTTCGAGGTAGGCCGCAATCGCCCGGGCGAGCGGCAAGTTCGAATTGGCGGCCATGATCTTCATGCGTACGATTCCCGTGTCGGCTGGCAATCAGTCCCGCCTAGCCGAGCGTCATGGGATTGCAACATCGAAGGGCGCAGTTTTGCGCCGGTTATCCGACCCGGTGTTCGCCCTTAATCCAGCGCACGGTACCGCTCGAAGCGCGCATTACCACGCTTTCGGTCGTCATCTTTCCGCCGCGCCGGTACTTGACGCCTTCGAGCAGTGAGCCCGAAGTCACGCCGGTCGCCGCGAAGATGCAGTCACCCTTCACCAGATCGTCGCGCGTGTAGATTCGGTCGAGATCCGTGATGCCCCATTTGGCGGCGCGGGACTTCTCGTCTTCGTCGCGGAACACGAGCCGACCGTTGAACTGCCCGCCGACGCAGCGAAGTGCAGCAGCCGCCAGCACGCCTTCCGGCGCGCCGCCTTGGCCCATATACATATCGATAGTGGTGTCTTCGTCGGTCACGGCGATCACTCCGGCCACATCGCCATCGCCTATCAGGACCACGCCGCAGCCCAGCGCGCGCAGTTCGGCAATCAGATCGGCATGACGCGGGCGGTCGAGCACGCAAACGATGATGTCGGAAGGCTCAACGCCCTTGGCCGCAGCCACGGCCTTCACATTCTCAGTGGGTGACTTGGCAAGATCGATGATGCCTTCAGGATAGCCCGGACCGACCGCCAGCTTGTCCATGTATACATCCGGCGCGTTGAGCAGGCAGCCCTCGGCGCTGGCTGCCAGCACTGCAAGGGAGTTAGGCCCTGCCTTGGCAGTGATCGTGGTTCCTTCCAGCGGATCAAGGGCGATGTCGATTTTCGGTCCCTTGCCGGGTGCGCCGCCAACCTTTTCGCCAATGAAGAGCATGGGAGCTTCGTCGCGCTCCCCTTCGCCAATCACCACGGTGCCGTCGATTTCCAGCGTGTCGAAGGCCTTCCGCATGGCTTCGACGGCGGCTGCGTCTGCCGCCTTCTCGTCGCCGCGCCCGATCAATTTGGAAGCTGCAACGGCCGCAGCCTCGGTCACGCGGACCATTTCGAGTACGAGAACCCGGTCGAGCGGATTGGAGACAGGCGAGTTCATCGAGAGTTCAGTCCTTGAGGCCAGAGGTACCGGAGCGCGAAAGCGACGCTGCGAATTCGTATGCGGAGCGCGGATAGACAGGGAGCTTACGATTGTCGAGACGCAGGCTGAGTCTCCTTGCGAGCTTCGCGATGTGCTCCGTCTCAACATCGGTCCGTGCTCAGGGGACACTCGAGCCACAGAGTGCAAGCCCGCCGCAAAGTATCGATATCCTCGTCGAGCCTCTGGTCGAGGCGGAGGAGAACTACGAAGACTGCGAAGAGGATCAGGACGCCGCGACCATAACCGGGGAAATCATCGTCTGTCGGCGGCGTTCGGAAGAAGAGAACCGCCTTTTTGACAAGGAGGGCGCGGAGCGCAGACACGCCCAACGGACACAGGGCCCGCAACCGGTTGATGTTGCGGGAGGGGGCATTTTTCGCGGCGAACCAACTGTGTCCGGGCTGTGTTTCATTCCGCCGTGCCCGAAGGCCCCTGTTTACATGGTCGACTTCGACGAACTGCCTGAAACACCCCTCGGCTCAGATGCAGACAGGATCGGGCGCGGGCTTGCACCGCGTGGTAACCAGGACAGTACCGCAGGCGCCATGCAGATTGCCGGAGAGCCGCAGCAACAACGCAATGCGGACGAACTCGGCCTGCCGCCTCCGTTAGAGGACAGCGTCAATCCTTCAGAATCGGCATCACCAGCGGATGAGCCGTCAGATTAGGCGAACCCTCCAGTAGTTCGAGCGCCTTGCTGACACAGTTCTCCGGCCCGTCATGCGTGACCATGGCGACCTGAACCTCTCCGCCGTCCTTGTCGCGTCCGTGCTGGATCAGGCTTTCGATGGAAACGTTCGCATCGCGCATCGCCGCAGTGATTTCGGCCAGCACGCCGGTGCGATCTGCGACAGTGAAGCGAATATAATCGCGTCCGATGCGATCTCCCGGATCCGCAGCCTGGCATTGGACCAGTGCGCTGCTGGGGACCGAGAATGGTGCCCCGCTTTGGCCGCGGGCGATATCGATAAGATCGGCCACGACTGCGCTCGCCGTCGGCTTGTCACCCGCGCCTGCGCCCTGAAACAAAAGACGCCCTGAAAAATCGCCCTCCGCCACTACGGCGTTGGTCGGTCCGGTCACAGCTGCCAGCGGATGACGGAACGGGACGAGACAGGGGCGTACCCTTTGCATCAAACGGCGCCCTTCCCCTTCTCCGGTCAGGGTGGCGATGCCAACCAGCCGCACAACATAGCCCAAGGCATCGGCCTGCGCGATGTCGCTTGCGCACACCTGCGTGATCCCCTCGGTCCGCACGGCACCGAAATCGATGCGCGTGCCGAACCCGATCGCTGCGAGGATCGCCAGCTTGTGAGCCGCGTCAATCCCCCCAATATCAAATGCCGGATCGGCTTCAGCATAGCCATTTTCCTGCGCGGCTCGCAGCATCTCGTCGAAACCGGCACCCGTTCTTTCCATCTCGGACAGTACGTAATTGCAGGTTCCGTTGAGGATCCCGTATATCCGGGTTAGCGCATTGGCCGCAGTTCCTTCGCGCAGACCCTTTACCACTGGGATACCGCCCGCCACCGCCGCCTCGAAGGCGAAGGGCGCATTCTT
The DNA here is from genome assembly GCA_964410035.1 of uncultured Qipengyuania sp. Taxonomy (GTDB): domain Bacteria; phylum Pseudomonadota; class Alphaproteobacteria; order Sphingomonadales; family Sphingomonadaceae; genus Qipengyuania. Next base: position 3,057 of record CAYPGL010000168.1, read on the forward strand.
AATCGCAGCGAGTTCAGCCAGCTCCAGTCCGTGATGCGCGACCATCGCCTTGTTGGCGGTGACGAAGCCCTTGCCAGCTTCGAGCGCCGCACGGGCGAGAGTAAGTGCGGGGCCGTCCGATCCGCCGACGAGCTCAAGCACGACGTCCACGTCGCCACGCTTGGCCATCGCATGCATGTCATCCACCCAGGCATAGGAGGAGAGGTCGATGCCGCGATCCTTGCTCCTGTCGCGCGCCGTTATCGCAACAACCTCAATCGGTCGACCCGCGCGCGCAGCGATCATGTCTCGGTTGGTGTCGATGAGGCGAAGGACCCCTATCCCCACGGTGCCTAGACCGGCGAGCGCTATCCGCAGGGGTTCAGTCATTGGCCGCCTCCCGCGCGGGAAACCCGAAAGCCTGCCGCACCGAATCCGGCACTGGTGACGGCCTCCCCTCGGGCAGATCGACATGGACGGTGAGCAGCCTGATCTCGGCGCGCAGCGAAGCGTCCTCGGCCCCATGCAGTGTAACGAGGGTCCGCATACTGGAATTTCCGATAGCCTCGATGGTTAGACGGCCTTCGATCATTTCTTCGAACCGGATAGGAGCGAGGTAGTCGACTTCAGCGCGGCGAACGTGGAACTCGGCGTCGTTGGGCATCCCCCGCTCACGTGCCTCGCGAAAAAACTCGCTCACGAGGACATCAGCATATTCGAGATAACGAGAGTTGAAGACCACGCTCTGCGGGTCGACCTCGGCATAGCGTACGCGAAACGTATGATGGAAAGGCTTCATGCCCGCCCGCCTAGCGTATGGCACGCACTCTCGTGAAACAGTTTGTCTTGTGACGCACTAAGCTACACGTGCAGCGCCGGAATACCCTCAAAGGTTCCGGTCGCAGGTGCCCAGCTGATCAATCACGAAATCGTAGTCGCGCGCTGCCAAGGCGCGGGATCGGGAATCCCGCGAAAGGTTCGCCTCGCCGGGAAGTTCGGCAGGTAGCGAGCAGGCCAGCCTATACCATTCCAGCGTTTTAGGTTGGGGCGGACGGGCAGACTGATCGACAATCTCGGTCCAGGAAACGCCCCAGCGCGCCGGCTGATTCGGCCGGCGAACGACCGTGATCGACACTGGACCATCACCCTCCGTTTCAAGGAAGAGCTGTGTTTCCGACTCACCGACCAGAGTTCCTTCGACACCCAGCACATCTGCCACCCGCATTATTCGCGGCGGGGCATCGGGTGCGACGAGAGCGGTCAGGACCGGGCGCAAGCGCGCCTCGAGTTCGGCGCTGTATACCTGCTGTGCGTCCTCACCCACCAGCTGGATTTCTCCGGGCCGCCCAGGAACCGTGCGTGCAAAGAGGAGGACCTGTGTTTTCTTCAGTCTCGGTGCCTTGCCCTTCTCATTGACAGGCACGTCAACAAGGTAGCGAAGATCTTCTCCTAAAGGAGCATCGCCAGCAACGAGGGCTTGGGTCCGCGCTTCTACATACAGCCGCACGTGACCCGGCGCGAGCCCCGGTGACCGCTCGGGTTCGAGGACGGCCTGGTCACGGATTTCCGCGCGAACGACTAGCGGCGCGCTTTCCGCCAGATCGACGAGATCGGCGTAGGTCAACGAGCTGGACGGAGCGTCCTGAGCTGCGAGCGGGACAGCCGTCAGCAGGGCGA
>CAYPGL010000169.1:0-4708 GCA_964410035.1 uncultured Qipengyuania sp.
TGGTGATCCTTGATCGCGCGATAGAAATCGAGGCTCAGGTCCGTGCGGCGGTAGAACGGGTCGGTCGGCGCATCCGGATCGGTATCGGCAGGCGCGAGCTCGGCGATGGTAGAAAGCGTCGCGCGTGCAAGTTCGGGTGTCGCGAAGAAGAGATATCCGTCTCCGCCCTGAAAACTCGCTTCGGGTTCGAGCTGGATACCGGCCCGGGCAAAGCGGCGCCTCGCCCAAGGGCTCATCGGCCATTCGAGCCGATCCTTGAAACTCGCCGGATGCGCGCCGCGCCCCATCCCTTCGCCGTGCGTATTGAAGACCAGCGCTGCGACATCGGTCAGGCTGTTGGCGGTCATGGCATCGGCCAGACGACCCTGCAGGCGCTCGATAGCGAGGCTCGCGGGAATTTGACCGATGAAGCGTCCCGCATCGGAGAAGCCGGTCTGGATGGCGATGCGTCCGCGCTTGCGGGCGTAGTCCTGAAATGCCTCTTCACCGAGCAGCGCGTCGAGGAAACGCCCGCCGTGCTCCAGCGCTGTTTCGGTTTCGAAAAGTGGCGAGACATCGACCTTTCCCTCGATCCCGAACAGCTTGGCGAAGTAGAGGGCGGCGAGCACTGTGGCAGGTTGTTCGCATTCGGCCACGAGCATACGGATCGGCGCATCGCCATCAATGTGCTTGAGGATTTGCGCCATGGCGAGGAACTGACGCACCGCGGTAGAACTCTCGACCGCGAGCGAGGCGAAATTCGCCGTGAGCGGCTCGGCTTTGCGCACCAGGTCGCGTAGCGCTGCCAATCCGCCTTGGGTCCCAAGGTCCAAATCGGCCCCGCCGGGAATGCGGGCGCGGATCGCATTGTGCAGTTGCTTGGCGTTCACGCGGAAATGTATGTGGCCCATGCCGAGCCCATCGGCTCGCATGGCCGCTGCCAAAGTCTTCAGCGCTACAGCCTTATCCTGCGAGACAGAAAGCGCCTCCTTTTCCAGCTGCGATATGATTGGCGCAAGGCTTAACAGCCTGTCTTCATTGTCGGTCAGGCGGTTGGACGCCGCAGAGAGGTCTGCATGATCGGACAGGTCACCGGCGAATTCCTCGGCGCTCGCAGCACTGCGTCGCTGCGAAGCTCGCAAGGGCTCGAGCAGCTGGTGGTCCGAGTCGATCGCGGCCAACTGGTGTGTATAGCGCTCCAGCCGCTGCGCCTTTTCCGCCAGCCGGAAGGCGATGGAGGTGTACCATTTGATGTCGGTCCGGCCGTCCATGTCGTAGCCGACCCAGGTGGCGAACCGGAACGGCAGCGGCTCCAGTTCGCGCCAGCGATCCGACCACTCTTCCGCGGCACACTCCAGCAGGCTCGCATTGATCGCATCGCGGGCGTCTTGGGCGTAGGCCAACGCGGACATGGCACGGCCATGCTCGTATTCCAGCGTGATTTCGGGACGTTTGGTCTCCGTAAGGCTTATTTCGCCTCCGCCCCCCGCTGCTTGTGCCACTGCGTTACTTTCTGCCGGGGAGAGAAGGAATGTTGGGTGCGCAGTGAAGACAACATGAAGCTGCGGGTGCGACCACTGTTTGCGGAATTCTTCGAAGCCCGCAGTTTCGGAGCAGAAATCTGACAGACGAGCTACGGTTTTTTGGGGAGTGACGAGACTGCGCAGCCGGTGCGCTCGCGACTCCAAGGATCGCGCCTCCAGCTCACCGATCAGGTTGGAGAAATCGGTGAGTAAAATTTCGCCGGCCTCGAGCGCCCGCGACAAGTCGTGCGCCAGCTGGAACACCGGATTGAACAGCGGTGTTTCCCGCGTCCGCCTGTGCAACTGCCGCAAGGCATCGGTGAGAGTGGCAAAAGTCAGCGGTTGCAGGTCAGGCACGTGGATACTCCCCTTTCTCTCCTATACGGAGACTGCGCGCCAAAGTGCCCGCGGTGTCAACCTGTCACGTTGCGGTGCAGCATGAATAGGTTTGCGCAGCGACCACTTTACTTGTCGACGGCAATTCTCCACCCCTCACCGACCATTAACCGAGACCGCCAACCGTGTGGTGACAAGGTTTGCACATGACTGCGACGGGGAAGCGAAAGGCGAATACATGAGCGATTGGACGATCGGCATCCTGGGGGGGTCGGGCCTCTATGCAATCGAAGCTTTGCAGGAGAAGCAGTGGATCGAGGTCGGCTCGCCCTGGGGCAAACCTTCGGACAAGATCCTGTGCGGCATGATCGGACATGTCCGCGTGCGTTTCCTGCCGCGCCATGGCCGCGGCCATCCGATAATCCCGGGCCGGGTCGATGCACGCGCCAATATAGATGCGTTGAAGCGTGCAGGCTGCACCGATATCCTCGCCATCAGCGCGGTCGGTTCGCTTTCCGAAGACTTGCCACCCGGCCGGTTCGTCAGCGTCGACCAGTTCATCGACAATACCAAGGGTCGGCCGTCTAGCTTCTTCGACAGCGGCTTCGTGGCCCATGTTTCCATGGGCGATCCGGTTTGCGAGCGTTTGTCGAAGTACGCCGCGAAGGCGGTCGAGAAGGCGGGCGGTGAAGTCACGATGGGCGCGACCTATCTTGCGATGGAAGGACCGCAGTTCTCGACCCGCGCCGAAAGCCGACTCTACCGTCATTGGGGCGCCGAAGTCATTGGCATGACCGGCATGCCCGAAGCCAAGCTCGCACGGGAAGCGGAACTGCCCTACGCCATGCTGGCCATGGTAACCGACTGGGACAGCTGGCGTGATGGCGAGACAGCGGTCGACGTAAGCGACATCATCGAGCAGATGGGCAAGAATGCGGATCTCGCCGCGGCGACCGTGGAAAAATTCTGCAAGAGCCTGCCGAAAAAGCGGACTCCCTCGCCAATCGATCGTGCTCTCGAAGACACCGTTATTACCGCGTCGGACAAGCATGACCGTGAACTGATGGCCAAGCTCGATGCGGTCGTCGGACGCCTGTTCCGCGCGGGATGAACGAGCCGCTCGACCTTCTCGTTATCGGCGGCGGCATCAACGGTGCGGGAATTGCCCGTGATGCGGCAGGCCGCGGACTGAGTGTCGAACTGGTCGAGAAAGACGATCTTGCCTCGCACACATCCTCCGCTAGCACCAAGCTGGTGCATGGCGGCCTGCGCTATTTGGAGCAGTTCGAATTTCGTCTGGTTGGAGAATCCCTGCGCGAACGCGAAGTGTTGCTTGCCAACGCGCCGCATATCATCTGGCCGCTACGCTTCGTCCTCCCGCACGAGCCCTCGATGCGGCCCAGATGGATGTTGCGGGCTGGTCTCGCGCTTTACGATCGCCTTGGTGGCCGCAAGCGCTTGCCGAAGTCGCGCAAGGTGGATCTGCGCACCGCTCCGCATCGGGCGATCTTGCAGGACCGGCTCGTGGCTGGCTTCGAATATTCGGATTGCTGGGTAGAGGATGCGCGGCTGGTCGTTCTTACGGCGATGGACGCCAAGGCGCGCGGGGCAACGATCTCAACACGCACCGAATGCATAGGTCTCGCGCGGCATAAGGATCACTGGCTGGCGACCTTGCGCGAGGAGAGCGGCGAGAGGACGGTTGCGGCGAAGGCCATCGTGAATGCGACTGGGCCGTGGGTGGACCGGGTTACGAAAGCTGCGCTGGGGCAAGGCACTCCCTCGCATCTGCGCCTGGTGAAGGGCAGCCACATAATCGTACCTCGCGCCTATCCGGGCGATCATGCCTATATCTTCCAGCAGGAAGACCAGCGCATCGTCTTCGCCATACCCTACGAGCGCGATTATACGCTCATCGGGACGACGGACCTGCTCTACGTGGGCGATCTGGACCAAGTCCAGATTACTGACGAGGAACGCGCCTATCTGCGCAAGGCGGTTACCCAATATCTGAGAAGCGGCGTCACCGAAGAGGACATCGTCCATACTTATGCCGGCGTTCGCCCGCTCTACGAGGACAAGGCGGCGAGCAATTCCACGGTCACGCGCGACTATGTTTTCGAGATCGAGGCCGGCAGCGGCGCGCCGATTTTGTCCGTCTATGGCGGCAAGATCACTACGTACCGAAAGCTTGCCGAACATGCGTTGGCCAAGCTGTCGAAGCATATGAGTATTCCGGGTCAACCTTGGACCCTCGATGCTCACTTGCCGGGCGGTGACATCGCGAATGCGGATTTCGCGCGCTTCTTATGGGACGCCGGGGAACGGCACATGTGGATCCCGCCCGAGATGCTGCTGCGGCTCGGGCATGCCTACGGAACACGGATCGATACCGTGGTAGGTGCTGCGACCGCACTCGAAGGCTTGGGCGAACACTTCGGCGGCGACCTCTACGAGGCGGAACTTGAATATCTAGTGGCACACGAATTCGCCCGCTCGGCGGATGACGTCTTGTGGCGGCGCAGCAAACTGGGAATGCACCTATCTGAGGAGGCAATCAATTCCGTCGGGCGGTGGTTCGCAGAGAGGCCGTAAATAACTCACTCGGAACAATGGCTTGTCACAAAGCTTGAAAGGGCATCGCGTCGGGTTCAAGTGGCCCGGTTAAACCACCCCCTGATTCACCGGAGTCGCATGGCCCTGCACGATCCTGTCCGCCTTTCCCCCATCTCTCGCCAAACCCTGCGTGAGGACTATCGCGCGGAGGAAAATGCCTGCGTCGCGCAGCGCATGGAGCAATCGGCCATTGCCGAGGCCAAGCACACCGAGGCTGCTGCTCTCGCATCCAAGCTTATCGAGGGCGCGCGCCG
>CAYPGL010000170.1:0-4695 GCA_964410035.1 uncultured Qipengyuania sp.
CCGCGAGCATGCCGCTGATGGCACCGTTGATGAGGACGTCGTCTTCGACCGGCTCGACGTAGCTCGCCTTTACTCTCTGATAAACCGCGAAAAGTTTCGCAAATTCAGGCCCCGCACTGCCCTCGACGCGGGCGAGTCCCGCGGTTGTGGCAGGCAGCAGCGCAACAGCAGTAACAAGGGCGGCCGAGCGGGCCAGGGCGGCAAATTTCATCGAAACGGATCTCCAGATTCCGGTGGCGAGTCTATCGCGCATTACGGCTGAATGAAAGATGAGCCGAAAAGTGCCGTGCGCACGGTGAATTTTCAGCGGTCCGGCACTGCAAGAACGATCAGCGCAATTGGTCTAGCGGATTGACCGCCGTACCGTCTCGCCGGAGTTCAAGGGTTATCGCAGGATTGGTCAGAGCGGCCAGGCCCAGCGGCGAACCGACGGCAAGCTGTTGGCCAGTGTCCACCGCAAGATCTCCCAGTCCTGTCACGATACTAGTCCAGCCGCTGTCATGTTCGAGTATAACAATAAGGCCATAACCTTCGTACTCTCCCGCGAACCCTACCCGCCCGGCGGCCGGTGCGATCACTTGCGCCTGCGGTCGGGGGGCAATCGAAATGCCCCTGCTTCGTCCACCTTCGGCAACTTCGCCGAAACCCGCGGTAATACGTCCCGCGACGGGCAGAAGATATGTTTTAAAAGAGCCGGTCATTGATGCCGAGCCGGAAGTTCGCCGTGAGGGCAGGCCCGCGGCACCGGGCTGTGCAGGACGCACGATTGGACCGTCGAGTTTGGCGAGGCGATGGCGGAGGATGGCCGATTGGTTGAGCCGGTTAACCAATGCATCAAGGTCGCGCGCCTCTTCGGCAAGCTCCACCGCCCGCTCGGCCTCCCGATTTGCGCCACCTGCAGCCTGCCGGGCCAGAATGCGTTCCTTTTCAGCGAGGGCAAGCATGTCGGTGCGAAGCCGAATGAGCGCCTGTTCCGCGCGGCGCCGGTCGGCAAGAAAGCCTCGACGGTCCGATTCGAACTGACGCGCACGTTCGAGATCGCTGCGCAGTGCGGCGGTACGTTGGCGGACGACGGGAACCGCGCTGGCAAGCACTGCGCGCGTGTGAACGACGTCGTCCAGGGATCCCGGCTGGAATGCAGCGAGCACAAGGGGGCGCCGAGCCATGGTCTGGAGTGCGCCGGTCAGTTGGGCGAGCGGTTCCCGGCGCTGCGCAAGATCGCGGGAAAGCGCACGGCGGTCGCGCTCGACCATCGCCAGTTCAGCCTCGGCTGCAGTTACCCGTGCCTCGGCCTGCTGCACCCTCGCCGCCAGAGCGGCGGCCGCACTGAGCGCTTTTTCCGAATCTTTCGCTGCCCGCTGCGCCTCGCCCTCGAGCCGTTCTGCTCTGAGACGCGCATTGCGCTGCTGAAGCCGAGCAACTTCGAAGGCTTCCCGCGCATCCGCCGTGCGTGCAGAAGGTGAGGATTGTTGTGCAGTAAGTGGCGTAAGTCCCTGCATCCCCGAAAAAACCACGAGGAAAAGGGTAGCAAGGAGGGCGGCGGCGCGGTTCATGACGGCAGGCTTTTCTCCTGGCGTAATGCCCGATTATCCGCTGCGATGGTAGGGGTGACCGGCGATGATTGCGGTGGCGCGGTAAAGCTGTTCGGCCAGCATCGCTCGGGCAAGGAGATGCGGCCAGGTTGCCTTACCGAATGCGAGGAGCAAATCTGCCCCCTCCCTGTCGACCGACGAATGCCCGTCAGCCGCACCCAGCACGAAACGGCATTCTCGAATGCCGCCGTCACGCCAGCGTTCCAGTATCGCAGCGAGTTCTTCGGAAGCCATATCCCTCCCGCGCTCGTCCAGCAGCACGGTCTTGCAAGGTGTCTGCGGATTGAGAACGCGGCCGCCGGTTTCCGGAAGCTCGGTGAATTTTACCGGCCATGTCAGCCGCTTTTCATATCGTGCGACCAAATCGGCCTCGGGGGACCGAGCGATTTTGCCACGAGCGATAACGTGAAGAATCAAAGTATCGCCCCTGTTCTTGGCAGTTTACGGTCGGAGCAGTCACGAGCCGATCTTCGTTGCGCCTTCTGACATGGGCGGCTGGCCGCCCGCATCGGCTCGCCATCGATCGCGGTGTATGTGCTACGCCGTGCCGGCCACCGGCGGCGCGTCGCCAAATGCCCACATGCGTTCGAGGTTATAAAAGCTGCGCACTTCGGGCCGGAAGAGGTGCACGACGATATCGCCGGCATCGAGCAATACCCAGTCGGCGGCCGGAAGGCCTTCGAGCTTCACCGGGCCATAGCCGTTCTGCTTCAGTTTTTCGGCGAGTTTCTGGGCAATCGAGGCGACTTGCCGCGTCGAGCGGCCCGAGGCGATCACCATGTGATCGGCAATCGAACTCTTTCCGGCCAGATCGATCGCAACGACATCCTGAGCTTGGTCATCGTCGAGCTGCACGAGCACGAAGTCGAGCAATTCGTCTTTGGTCGGCTCAGACATGCGGGCAGCCTTGGCCGTGGCGGTTCCGGATGCAGCCGGATCTGTATGCGCCTGAGTCATAGGCGATTGTACTACTCCTGATCGTGTAAGCCCTTGAGATAGGGAGAAACGGGAAATTGACAACGCGCATCATGGCGTAGCCGTTTCCCCCACCGAAGGTATGAGGCGGTGCGTCACCTGGTCTCGCGAGGAAAAACCGACATGGCGCGATGCCCAATCTGGATCGGCACGGCGGATGGCCGTGGCCGAACGCGGGTCGGGATCGAAACGCAATGTCACCAGCGCCGGTGCGCTCCATTCACCCCCATTGGCAAAACTGGCGAGCGGCACTCGATAGCGCCTGAGCCAGGCCATCGCGGGGCTTGCGACAGCGTCGGCATCATAGCCCGGCCGACCGATGACTGCAATCGGCATGGTGCGCGCTATTTCGCGCCAGTCCTTCCAGAGATGAAATTGGGCGAGATTGTCCGCCCCCATCAGCCAGACAAACTGTCGCTTGGGGAAACGTCGCCCAATCGCTCGGAGCGTATCCACCGTGTAGCGCGTACCCAGTTCCCGCTCGATCGCCGTTACGCGGATTGGTGCGCGGCGGGCCTGCTGGACAGCCGAGGAAATCCTCACCGGGAGCGGCGCCATGCCCTTATTTGGTTTGAGCGGATTTCCGGGAGATACGAGCCACCATATCTCGTCCAGACCGAGAGCGGCCTGCGCAAAGAGGGATATCCGGCGATGCCCCCCGTGAGCCGGATTGTAGCTCCCCCCGAGCAGGCCAACGCGCCTCGTGTGCGAGCCCATGCCTATCGACGTTGTCCGGCGCTTTTCATTCGATCGGCCTATCACCTTGCGTAAAGCGTGTCAGCCGCTCGAGATCCCGACAATCTCACTGCTGATAGTTAACGGGCCTGAAACTTGTTGCGTGCCGAAATTTTCGAATATTTCGCGCCCAGGAAACGCTTCATCGTATTCCGAACTCGACTCGTGGAATCTGCGGGAACCCGGATTCGATTTTGTTAGGATTCTCCCATACCGACCTTCCAGGGATAAAAAGACCAAGGGACGGGTCGTTTGGATAATTCACACGCTAAGCTCGGCTGGAAAAGCCGTATCGAAAGCTGGTTTCCTGATCGCGAGTTTTTCATGCGCTCGGAAGGCCAAGTTCGCTTCATCACCATTTCTTCGCGAATCCAGAAAGTTGCAGCGATTAGTGTAGTACTGGTAGCGCTCGTTTGTGCAGCTTCCGTGGCAATTGCGGGATGGGCGCAGTACAGCGCCACCGCCGACCGGATGAGCTTACTCAACCGCGAAGCCAAGGTTGCAACTTCCGAAGAACGACTCGCCGCTTATGGCGACAATCTCGAAAATGTGAGCGAGGATCTCGACCGCCGGATGGATTTCATCGAAGGCGTGGCGGAGCTTCTGCCTGCTGACATGAAAGCCGACACACGCATCAGCGAATCGAGCGGTGAGGCAGCCGAGACGGTCAAAAAGGTCAGCATGGCATTTCCCCAGGCTGCCGAGCTCGCTCGCATCGAAGCGCGCCAGCTTGCCGTCGTCGAAGGCTTGACCCGCTTTGCCGATTGGCGCGCCCAGCGCGCTGCCGCTGCACTCAAGAAGCTTGAGCTCAACCCCGAGGCGGTGGTCCGCATGTCAGAACGCCAGGCGATGGGTGGTCCGCTTGAAGGTCTGTCGACCGATGCAAACGGCACCGTCGATCCGCGCTTCGAACGTCTCGGCCTCTCGATGGCACGCATGTCGGCACTCGAGAATGCGCTCGAAAGCGTTCCTCAGTTCGCGCCTGCCAATCGGAATATGATCTCGAGCGGTTTCGGCTATCGCCGCGATCCCTTCAATCGTAGCGCCGCCATGCACAGCGGTCTCGACTTCCGTGGCAAGACCGGAACCCCGATTTTCGCCGCTGCTAAAGGCCGTGTCACTTTCGTCGGCTGGAAAGGTGGCTACGGCAAGACCGTAGAGATCACGCACGGAAACGGTCTGACGACCCGCTATGCGCATATGTCGCGATTCAATGCCAAGGTCGGAGATGTTGTTACAGGTGGCAAGACCATTGGCGCGATCGGAAGCACCGGCCGGTCCACCGGTCCGCACCTTCACTTCGAGGTCCGCATAAACGGGCGGGCCGTCAATCCTCGCAAATTCCTGGAGACAGCCCCCAATGTTCTCGAAGAAATCCGCCGAGCCCCAGAGC
>CAYPGL010000171.1:0-4616 GCA_964410035.1 uncultured Qipengyuania sp.
AGCACCGGCTGGACCAGATCGCCAGGCGGCTGGAACTGGTCGAAGGCTATATCATTGCCTTCCTCAACCTCGACCGGGTGATCGAGATCATCCGCACGGAGGACGAACCCAAGCCGCTGATGATGGAGGAGTTCAAGCTCACCGACCGGCAGGCCGAGGCGATCCTCAACATGCGGCTGCGGTCGCTGCGCAAGCTGGAGGAAATGCAGCTTCGCAACGAAAAGGACGAACTGCTCAAGGAAAAGGACGAGCTCGACAAGCTGCTCGGCTCGCCCGCCCGCCAGCGCACGCGGCTGAAGCGCGATCTTAATGCTCTGCGCAAGGAATATGGCGAGGACACGGCGCTCGGCAAGCGGCGCACGACTATTGCCGAGGCTGCTCCGGCAATCGAATTCAGCATGGACGCGATGATCGAGAAGGAGCCGGTGACGGTGATCCTGTCGCAGAAGGGCTGGATTCGCGGGGCCAAGGGGCACCTGCCGCTGGGTCAGGACTTCAAGTACAAGGAAGGCGATGGTCCCGCTTTCGTGATCCACGCGCAGACGACCGACAAGCTGCTGCTGGCTGCCGACAACGGGCGTTTCTTCACGCTTGGGGCGGACAAATTGCCCGGCGCGCGCGGTTTCGGCGAACCGGTTCGCAACACGCTGGACATCGAAACCAGCGCGCAGATCATTGCCGTGGTGGTCCATGAAAAGGGCAAGCGCCTGCTGCTGGCCGCCAGCACGGGCAAGGGTTTTGCCGCGGTGACCGACGAACTGCTCGCCGAGACGCGCAAGGGCCGGCAGGTGGTGAACCTGCCCGGCGACGCGGTCCTGAGCGTCGTGCGGCCGATCGAGCAGGGTCACGACCATGTCGCGGTGGTGGGCGAAAACCGCAAGCTGGTGGTCTTCAACCTCGAGGAACTGCCGCAGATGTCGCGCGGGCAGGGCAACAAGCTGCAGAACTACCGCGACGGCGGCCTGTCTGATGCCACGACATTCACGATGGAAGAGGGCCTCAGCTGGACCATGGGCGGCAAGGAAGGCCGCACGCGGACCGAAGGCGAGATGTGGCAGTGGAAGGTAGCGCGCGGCGGAGCGGGAAGGCTACCGCCGCAGGGCTTCCCCCGCGACAACCGGTTCGACTCATAAAAAAGACCGGAGGCGCCTTGCGGCACCCCCGGCCCCTTGCGACCCTGGTTTCCCAGGGAAAAGATCAGTTCGGGTTGGTCGCCGACACAGCGTCGTCACCAGCAGTCGCTCCGGCACCGGCAGCCGTTCCAGCCGCCTTGGCACGGGCCTGTGCCGGGGTGAGAATTTCTGCACCTTCGGCCACGGGTGTCGTGTTCGCGGCGATGTCGGCAGCGGAGTAGCGGGCCATCAGGGCACCTTCCGGGCTCAGCGTGAAGCTGTCGCGGGTCAGCGTGATGATGCCGGCATCGTTCTTCACGATGACCATGTCTTCCGTGTCGATCGTGTAGACGGAGCCGACCGGCTGGCCGTCAGCGCTGACCACGGCAGCATCGACCACCAAAGCAGCGTCAAGCTTGGCGGAAGCTTCGGCGAGCTGCGCGTCCATCATGCTGTCGAGCTGCGCCTTGGTGACGGTGATGGTCGGGCCGGTTTCGCCTTCGCCATACATTTCGACGGCCAGCGGAACCTTGTGCTTGCCGGTATCGATGATCGCCTGGCCATTTTCGACGGCAACGATCGTACCGACTGCATTGCCTTCGGGGCCGGTCACGGTAGCACCGGCAACGACCTGGTCGTTGGCAAGGGCAGGGGTTGCTGCAAGGGCGACGGCGGCGACGGCCAGCTTCGCGAATTTCATGATAATCTCCAAGACATGTTCAACTTACGCGTCCGCAACGCGTGGAACACGCCGCAGGCGGATTTGGTGGTTAGAGCGGCACGAGAGTGGATGTCCCGGTAAACGCCGCATGCCCCCGAAAGGGGAAGCGACATGCTCTATGCCAAGACGGTGGCCGGGTGGCAACCGTTAGGCCCCCGTTATGCTGCATTGCAGCTTAAGCGTAGATGAAGGAGCCGTTCGACCGGGCGCCAGACGCGATTGTGCGTTGCATCACCGCGCCGCGAGTTCCTGTTCGAGGAGATCGAGCACGCGGGGCCGATCGGGGAAGTCCTCCTCGACCCATCGGCGCTCGACCGCTTGCAGAATTTTCGCGACCTGGGGGCCCTTGCCAACCCCGCGCTCGACGATCTCGCCGCCCTTGAGAGGCAGGGAGGGTATTTCCCATCCCGCGAGAGGCGACAGGCTTGCGCCTTGGAGAAGCAGGCGATCACGCGCGCCTTCAAGACCTTCGTAATAGGCGAGGGTTCTGGGATTTTCCGCGTCCGTCTCTTTCCGTTCGGCGGCACAGACGAGCCGCGCGCGCTGCTGGCGCGAAAGGCGCAGCCGGGCGGCCACGCTTTCGGCAATGCGCCCGATGGGCGGCAGCAGGGCTGCGAGACGGCGTACCGGGTCCGGTTTGATACCCTCGCTCCTCTCGGCCTGGACTAGCCGGTGCAGGCTTTCCGCCTCACGCTCCCGCGCTTCGGGCAATATCACCTCGAGCACGCCCAGTTCCTTCATCAGGGCGATAGTCGGCGAAGGCGCGGGCAGGGCGAGAATGGCGAGCAGTTCCATCGCCACCCGCTCGCGGCTGAGACCTTTGAGCGTATGGGCCAGTTCCCGGCAGGCGGCGACCGCCTCGTCATCCAGCGCGTCGCCGAACCGGGCCTGGAAGCGGAAATAGCGCAGGATGCGCAGGTGATCTTCACGGATCCGCTCGGCAGCATCGCCGATGAAGCGCACACGGCCCTTTTCGAGATCCTGCAGCCCCTCGAAATAGTCGCTGATCTCCAGGCTTTCGGGATGGGCGGAAAGCGCGTTGATCGTGAAATCGCGCCGCGCGGCATCTTCCCGCCAGTCCTTCGCAAAAGCGACCGTGGCGCGGCGTCCGTCGGTCGACACATCCTGCCGCAGGGTGGTGATCTCGACCGGTCCATCGGGCAGGATCGCAGTCACGGTGCCGTGGTCGATGCCTGTAGGCACGGTGCGGATGCCGGCGTCCCTGCAGCGATCGATCACCTCGGCGGGAAGCAGCGGCGTGGCGATGTCGATATCGTGGATGTCCTTGCCGAGCAGGGTGTCGCGCACCGCGCCGCCGACGTAGCGGGCGTTGTCGGTGCCCAGGGCTTCGACGAGCCGGGCGAGGTCTTCGCGTGTGGTCCAGGATGCTAACGGAAGGCGGGTCATCGTGCGCCGCCCTTTAGCAGGTCAGTCGAACCACGCCAGACGGCGCGAGAGATTGATGCAGATGGCCGCGGTCACGCCCCAGATGCGGTAGCCTGCGTGGTCCATCTCGTAATAGCGCCGCATCGCGCCCTTCCAGAATACCTCGTTCTCGTTCCAGCGGGCCGGGTCCATCAGGTGATCGAGCGGTGCCTCGAACCAGCTTTCCACCTCGCGCGGGTCGGGCCGGATGGGCAGGTCTGCGGGGACGGTGGCGAGAACGGGCGTGATGTCGAAGCCGGTGCCGGTCTGGTAACGATCGGTGGTGCCGATCACGCGCACTTTTCCGCGCTCGATGCCGAGTTCTTCCCAGGCTTCGCGCAGTGCCGCCTCGACCGCATCCTCGCCCTTGTCGATCTTCCCGCCGGGAAAGGCGACCTGACCCGGGTGGTCGCGCATGGTGCGCGGCCGCTGGGTCAGGAGGACGGTGGGATTCTCGCGTTCGGTCACCGCGATCAGGACTGCGGCATCGGCGGTCCGGTCGAGATCGGCGAAGCGTTCGTCCGACAGCAAATCGCCGAGATCGCGCGCGTGGCCCTGCTCGAACAGTTCGGTCAGGCGGTCGAACAGGTGGCTCATTCCGGCAGGAGCGAGAAGCTCTCCCCGCCGCTTGTTACGGTCCAGTCATCGCCCTCAGCCAGCGCGATTCTCGCAAGTTGTTCGTAGGTCGAGCGGTTCAGCCGCGCTTCGCAGCCCCGCCGGACGTGGACGTAAAGCGCAGGCTGTTCGGGATCGCCTGCCGCGCGCATCCGGTTGTCCGGTCCGGCCACCACCAGTTCGTCGGTGTTGAGGCGAAAGGCCAGATCGCCGTCCTTGCGTCTCACGTCGGTGGCGATGAAACACGCGTCCTCCACTTCGATGGAGAGCTTCTGATAGGGCACGACCAGCCAGTAGCTGCCGTCATCCTCGCGGTTGAGCAGACCGGAAAAGGCGCGCACCATCGCGGAGCGATTGATCGGGCTGCCGTCATGAAGCCATGTCCCGTCCGCCTCGATCTTCATGTGGCTGTCGTCGACATTGTCGGGGGACCACTGCTCTACCG
Organism: uncultured Qipengyuania sp.; assembly: GCA_964410035.1. Lineage (GTDB taxonomy): Bacteria > Pseudomonadota > Alphaproteobacteria > Sphingomonadales > Sphingomonadaceae > Qipengyuania. Next base: position 4,319 of record CAYPGL010000171.1, read on the forward strand.
GAGGCAGGCGGCGTTCGGCCACCGCCTCGGCAATCTGGGCGAGCGACATTCCGGCGAGTTCTGGGGGCGGAGTATAGACCATCGGTAGGAAGACCGATGGCAGAGCGCGGCTATTTCGCCAAGTGTTCGCTCGTCTCCGGCGTCCAGGGACCGAGCATCCCCTCGCCGGGCAGGATCGCCGGGTTCCCGGTGCGCAGAAGCAGCCGGTGGCGATCGAACGGGCCGGGGCAGTGCCAGCCGCCGGTATGTTCGGCGGTGAAGCCCCAGCGGTCGTAATAATCCGGATCGCCGATCATCA
>CAYPGL010000172.1:0-4613 GCA_964410035.1 uncultured Qipengyuania sp.
TTCGCGCTCGAGGACGGGCTCTACTTCCAGGGCGGTGGCCGTTTCTTCACCCTCTGGAACCCTGCGCAGCTCGCCGAAATGGGCGATGAATGGGCCAGCGCCAAGGCCGCCTGCGAAAGTCTGCTCGCCGATGCGAAGGTGAAGGGCAAATGAGCGGCGCACCCCACATTCCGGTACTTATCGACGAAGTGATCGAAGCGCTCGACCCGAAACCGGGGGATGTGCTGATCGACGCGACTTTCGGTGCGGGCGGCTACACGCGCGCACTGCTCGAACGCGGCGCGACCGTCCATGCATTCGACAGGGACCCCGACGCTATTGCTTCGGGTCGCACCTGGCGGGAGACGGAGCAAACTCCGCCCCGCCTCATTCTTCATCCCCATCGCTTTTCCGAGATGCGCGAAGTCATGCACGCTGCCGGTGTGGCGCGTGTGGACGGCGTCGTGATGGATATCGGCGTGTCGTCCATGCAACTCGACCAGGCCGAGAGGGGTTTCGCCTTTTCTGCCGACGGCCCGCTCGACATGCGGATGAGCCAAGAGGGCGAGAGCGCGGCCGATTTTCTCAATAAGACCGATGAAAGCCGGATCGCCGATGTAATTTACCGGTATGGCGAGGAACGTCAGTCGCGCCGCGTCGCACGCGCCATCGTGGCTGCGCGGCCTTTGGAGACGACCGGAGAGCTGGCCAATGTGGTGCGCAAGGCATTGGGCCACAGGCCGCACGACAAGAAGGATCCGGCAACACGGACCTTTCAGGCCATCAGGATACATGTGAACGGCGAGCTCGACGAACTGTCCCAGGGGCTGTCGGCCGCCGAACACCTGCTGTGTGAAGGAGGCCGCCTTGCGGTGGTCAGCTTCCACAGCCTCGAAGACCGGATCGTCAAGCGCTTCCTGCGCGAGGCATCCTCAACCCCGAGCGCCTCGCGTCACGTCCCCATGGCGGCGCAGGTCGATCCGGTCTTCTCCCCCGTTTCTAAGGCGATCAAGCCCACCGAGGCTGAGATCGCCCGCAATCCGCGCGCGCGTTCTTCGGTGCTGCGCCACGCGGTGCGTACCTCCACACCAGCACGGGAGGCCGCATGATGGCCCAGACTTCGCGCATAAGGCAGATCGGCTGGCTGTTGGTTCTTGGCGCCTGTATTGCCGCATTCCTCGCGCTTACCTTCAAGGTGAACGCGGTGAAGAGCGACGTGCGCCTCGTCGAACGCCAGATCATCGCGGCGGAACGTTCGAAGCTGATGCTGGAAACGGAATTCCAGACCCGCGCCAGCCAACACCAGCTGGCGGCATGGAATCAAGTCGAATTCGGATATAGCGCCCCTCGCGCGGATCAATACGTGGAGCACGAGCGCCAGCTGGCCGCGCTGGGCACCCCGCGCGGGCTGGGTGCACCGCAGCCGATCCGCTTCGCCAGGGCCGATAGCGAACCAGCCGAAGAGGAGAGCCTCTTCGGCGCTTGGCTCGACGAAGTTGATGACGAAGGCGGCGCACTCGCGGTCGCGCGCGCGGATGAGCCCTCGCGCCGGTTCGCCACCAGTCTCGCACAGCGCCTTGCTAGCCCGGCAGTCGTGACGGTCGCTGCGGCAGAGGTCGCTCGGTGAACGCATTTTCGGCTCTCCACGGAGGACCGGGGGCGGTAAGCATGGCAATGGCGAGCGGCCGCGTGCAGCTCGTCAGTATTCGTCAGAGATCGCTAGACTTGGCCCGCTGGCGGGTGCTGTGGATCGCACTGGCATTCGCGCTTCTCGGTGTCATGGCGCTGAGCCGCATCGTATATCTCGGCGCGGGCGGAGAAGGGGCGCGTGCGACCTCGCTCGAAGCGGCGCTCTTGCCGGACCGCGGCGAGATCGTCGACCGCAACGGCGTTCCGATGGCGCGTGCATTCCCCGCCTATGCGCTTTGGTTCAACCCGCAAGCGCTGGGCGAAGACCAGTCGCCGCTCGTGGAAAAGCCGGCGGCAGTCGCCGCGCAGCTGAAGACCATCTTTCCCGATCTCGATGAGAAGGCCGTGGCAGCACAGCTTGCCAGCGGCAAAGGGGGCTATATCCGCCGCCGCCTGTTACCCGAAGAGGCAAACCAGGTGCAGGACATCGGCGAGCTCGCCCTGGAAATGCCAATGGAAGAGGACCGCCATTATCCCCAGGGGCAGATGGCTGCCCACGTGCTCGGCTATGTCGCCGCGGACGGCAAGGGCCGTGTAGGCATGGAGCAGGTCTTCGACGAGCACCTGTCCAATCCCCTGACCCGCGGCACGCCAGTTGCGCTTTCGGTCGACGTGCGGGTGCAGGGCGCGCTCGAAGACGAGTTGCGGCGCGGCATGAAGCTGACGCAGGCGCAGGGCGGTGCAGGCATCGTCCTCGATGTGGATACCGGCGAAGTGCTTGCACTTGCCTCGCTCCCGGAATTCGACCCCAACAAGATCGATGCCGAGGGCGAGAAGCTGATGTTCAACCGCGTAACCAATCAGGTCTACGAACTCGGTTCGACGTTCAAGCCATTGACGGTGGCCGCAGCTATCGACGCAGGCGTCATTCGCGACCTCGGGCGTCGTTTCGATGCCTCGCCGGTCGAGGTTGGCCGGTTCACCATTCGTGACGGCCACGCGATGGGACCGACGCTCAACACGGTCGAGACGCTCATCCACTCCTCGAACACCACCAGCGCGCGGATTGCCGACGAGCTGGGGCCAGAGCGGCTTCGCCAGTACATGATCGACCTTGGAATGAACGGGCGTCCCGAGATCGAACTGCCGGCGAAGGGCTTCCCGCTGTGGCCGGGCGACAAATGGGCGCGGCTGACCAATATGACTGTCGGGTTCGGTCATGGCATCGCGGTCACACCGCTGCACCTCGCCAGTGCCTATGCCACCATGGTCAACGGCGGGATCTATCGTCCTGCAACTCTCAAGAAGCTCGGCCCCGGCGAAGCGCCCAAGGGTCGCCGTGTGTTTAAGGCTTCGACCTCCAGCCGGATGCGTCAGATGATGCGGGCCATCGCGGTGTACGGCACCGGCCGGAATGCCGATGCCCCGGGTTACCGCGTCGGCGGCAAGACCGGATCGGCCGAAAAGCCGGGCGGCAAGGGCGGATACCGCCGCACTGCGCTGGTTTCCACCTTTGCTGCCGCCTTCCCGATGGACCGCCCGCGCTATGTCATTGTCGCCATGCTGGATGAGCCCAAGGGAACGCTCGCTAGCTCCTACCAGCGAACGGCCGCATGGAATGCCGCCCCTATCGTTGGCCGTCTCGTCCCGCGCATCGGGCCGCTGATCGGCGTGCGTCCCGACGACATGCGTGATATCGATATCTCCGCCATCACCCCGCTGATTCCGGAGGCGCGGAATGAAGCTGAGTAAGATCTGTGCGCAGGCCGGGATCGACTGCCCCGACGTCGGAGATTCCACGGTGACCGGTTTCGCGATCGACAACCGCAAGGTCGCCCCTGGCACCGTATTCGGTGCCTTCCAGGGCGTGCAGGCCAATGGCGAGGATTTCATTCCCGCTGCAATCGAGGCGGGAGCTGTGGCTATCGTTGCACGGCCGGAAGCAACTGTCGAAGGCGCCATCCACCTCGCCAGCGACACCCCGCGCAAGTGCTTCGCTGAAATGGCGGCGCGATACTTTACGCCGGTTCCCGAGCACATCGTCGCGGTTACCGGAACCAACGGCAAGACGTCCTGCGTCGAGATGACCCGCCAGATCTGGCGCATGTCGGGCGAACGCGCGGCGAGCATCGGCACGCTTGGCGTGACTACTCCTGACGAAAGCGTTTCGACCGGGCTGACGACACCCGATATCGTGACTTTCCTGTCGAATATGAGCGGGCTGGCCCGCGAAGGCGTGACCCATGTTGCCTATGAAGCGTCGAGCCACGGCCTTTCGCAATATCGCAATGAGGGCATTCGAGTCGAAGCCGCCGGCTTCACCAATTTCAGCCGCGACCACCTTGATTACCATGCTGACATGGAAGATTATTTTGCGGCCAAGATGCGCCTGTTTGATGAGGTCGTCTCGGATGATGCGACGGCGGTCGTGTGGATGGGCGCAGGCGACAGCGGCTGGAACGCACGCGTCGTCGAACATGCGCAGAAGCGCGGGCTCAGGATTATGACAGTGGGCGAACAGGGGGATGACATTCGCCTTACCCGCCGCGAACCGACGCAGCTGGGTCAACTGCTCACCGTTGCCCATGACGGCAGCGAACGGACTATCAACCTGCCGCTCATCGGCGCTTATCAGGTGTCGAATGCGCTCACCTCCGCTGGCCTTGCGCTGGCGACCGATATCGATGCGAACCGCGTCTGGGATGCCGTCGCACGGCTCCAGCCCGTGCGGGGTCGTCTTGAACGCGCGGTCATCGCGCCCAGCGGAGCGCCGGTCTATGTGGATTACGCGCACACACCCGACGCGCTGGAGGCAGCGATCGTAGCACTGCGTCCGCATGTGACGGGCAGGCTGATTACCGTATTCGGTGCGGGCGGAGACCGCGACCAGGGCAAGCGCGCGCCCATGGGTGAGGCTGCGGCCAAGGCCAGCGATGTCGTGATCGTGACGGACGACAATCCGCGCGGCGAAGAACCTGCGGAAATCCGCCGCCAGGTCCTTGAAG
>CAYPGL010000173.1:0-4595 GCA_964410035.1 uncultured Qipengyuania sp.
GAGGTCAAAGATCAGCCGGCGGGCAACATGGAAATTCCGGGCATGCCCGGCAATGTCGGCATGATTGACCTTTCCGACATGCTCGGCAAGGCAATGGGCAAGTCCAACCTAAAGCGCCGTAAGCTGAAGGTCCCCGATGCGTGGGACCGTTTGGTAGAGGAAGAGGCCGAGAAGCGCATGGACCAGGACGACGTAAACCGCGTCGCGCTGGAAAATGCGGAGACCAATGGTATTGTTTTCCTAGACGAGATCGACAAGATCGCCGTCAGCGATGTGCGCGGCGGTTCGGTGAGCCGCGAGGGCGTACAGCGAGATTTGTTGCCGCTGATCGAAGGCACGACGGTGGCCACGAAATACGGGCCTATGAAAACCGATCACGTGCTCTTCATCGCCAGCGGTGCCTTCCATGTCGCCAAGCCCTCGGACATGCTTCCGGAACTTCAGGGACGCCTACCGATCCGTGTCGAGCTGCGCGCGCTGACAGAAGAAGATTTCGTCCGCATCCTAACCGAAACCCGCGCCAATTTGCCACAGCAGTACAAGGCACTGATCGGGACCGAGGATGTAACTCTCGACATCACCGACGAGGCAATTGCCGAAGTGGCGAAGATCGCGGCTCGGGTGAACGAGAGCGTCGAGAACATCGGGGCCCGACGCCTGCAGACGGTGATGGAGCGCCTGCTCGAAGACATCAGCTTCGAGGCCGAGGAGCATAAGGGCGAGACGATTACTGTCGACGCCGCCTACGTGCGCGAACGGCTCGACGATCTCGCCGGCGATACTGATCTGAGCAAGTATATCCTGTAGGGTGGATTATTTCCCGCGATCGCGCTTCATTCGAAGTTCGGTACGCGGGAAGTTTGAGCCACTTCGATATCCTGCCAAGGACCTACTGCATCGGGCTTGAACTCCATTCTCATCCACCTTTGCAGTCTTGACCCGCCTTTGCCTCAGATCGTTAGGCGGAAGCACCCACGCCCTCGCTTTCCTCGGCCTGCTGCCGTGCCCACATCTCGGCATATAGCTCACCTTTCCTCAATAGGTCGCGGTGAGTGCCGGTCTCCGCCAGCCTCCCGTGATCGAGCACGAGGTTGCGGTCGGCATCGGCAATGGTCGACAGCCGGTGCGCGATGGCGAGGGTGGTGCGGTGTTCGCTCACCCGGTGCAGCGTGCGCAGGATGTCTTGCTCGGTTCGGCTGTCGAGTGCGCTGGTCGCTTCATCAAGCACGAGGATCGGCGGGTCCTTCACCAGCGTACGCGCGATGGCGACCCGCTGCTTCTCGCCCCCCGAAAGCTTCAAGCCGCGCTCTCCAACTTCCGTCTCGAACCCGTCGGGCAAGCGTTTGATGAAGGGCATGATCGCCGCAGCGCGCGACGCATGCTCGATATCCTCAACGCTCGCGTCCTCGCGGCCATAGGCAATGTTGTAACCGATGGTGTCGTTGAACAGGACGCTGTCCTGGGGGACGATGCCGATGTGGGACCGTAGACTTTGCTGCGCGACCAACGAGATATCCTGCCCGTCGACCAGGATGCGGCCCTTCTGCGGATCGTAGAAACGGAACAGCAGTCTAGCGATCGTGCTTTTGCCTGCACCGGACGGACCCACGATGGCTACGTGGCTACCGGCCGGGACCTCGAAGGTAAGCCCGTGAAGAATGGTGCGCTCGGGTTGGTAACCAAAAACGACATGGTCGAAGGTGATCGAAGGACGCCGCACGATTAGCGCAGGGGCACCCGGTACGTCCTGCACCTCTACCGGTGCATCGATCAGTCGGTACATCTCGGCCATGTCCACCAGCCCCTGCCGAATCGTCCGATAAACGAACCCGAGCAGATCCAGCGGACGGAAGAGCTGAACGAGATAGGTATTCACGAATACCAGATCGCCGACAGTCAGTTCGCCCTGGCTCCATCCCCAGACAGTATAGGCCATCGCCCCTGCCATGAGCGCATTGGTAATGAAGGCCTGCGCGATATTGAGCATGCCGAGCGAGGCATCGGACTTAATCGCAGCCTCACTGAATTCTCGCGCCGCCTTTGCATACCGAGCTTCCTCGCGCCGCTCGGCTCCGAAATATTTCACCGTTTCATAATTCAGCAGAGAATCCACTGCGCGGGAGAGCGCCTGACCGTCGAGATCATTCATCTCACGCCTGAGCTTGGTGCGCCATTCAGTGATCTGCCGGGTAACGACTATGTAGGTGACCACTGTAAAGGCGGTTGCCGCGACCAGCCCCAAGCCGAAGTTGATGTAGAAGATCACGCCGACCGCGATCAGTTCGATGATAGTGGGGGCGATGTTGAACAGCAGGAAATAGAGCATGGAATCGATGCTCTTGGTTCCACGCTCGATAATCTTGGTCACCTCGCCCGTGCGGCGCGAGAGATGGAAACGCAACGACAGTCGGTGGAGCCGGTGGAAGACATCTTCGGCCAGATGCCTTGTCGCTTCCTGACCGACGCGCTCGAATACGATGTTGCGCACATTGTCGAATGCGGTGCCCGCAAACCGCCCTAGCGCGTATGCGAGAACCAAGGCCATCGCGACCATCGCGCCCTGGTTGGCTGGGCTGGACATGGAATCGACCGCGTCTTTGTAAGCGAATGGGACTGCCAGAACGATGCCCTTGGCCAGCAAGACCAGCACGAGCGCGATCGCGATGCGCCAGCGTAGGGCATGGTTGTCGTGCGGCCAGAGATAGGGAAGGAAACGCTTGAGCATCGACCAGCTCTCGGCGTCCTGCCGCTGGTCAGAAGTGATCGTATCGGGCGGCATCGCCAGCTATCTGGGGCGAGACTGTCCGCTGAACAAGGCTATGATCTAAGTCGCGAGGCCATGAACTGGTCGCGCAGCAGGTCACGGCGATACGTCCCGCCAGGCAAGTCGAAAAGCACGCGGCGCGTGGCGAAGTCGATGGCAACCCGTTCGAACAGGCGGAGATTGCCCATGCCGAGTATCAGAGCCGGTTTTTCGGCAAAGCCGAGGGCGTCCATAGCGGGGCTGTCGGCAAACCCGATGGGAACGTCCTGTAGTTCCATGTCCCCGATGACCAGTCTCTCTGCAAAGGCTAGATTGCTTCTCACCTTCACGCCGTGGACATCGGTGCTTTCCATTTCCGCCTCGGCCCGTTTGCGCAGCTTCTTAAGGAGGGCGAGGTTCCCCATCGAATTCTGTGCGCCGGTATCGATGATCACCGCGGTGCGGATACCGTTGAGTTTGGCGTCGGTGATGATCATCTGGCCGAGTTTCGCGCGCGCGCGCACGACTATTTCGTATCCTGTGTTGCCGCCGAGCTCCCGTGCGTCGGCAACCGACATGGAATCCGCGGCGAAGTCGATCAACACCCGCAGGTCCTGCAGGCTGTCGAGACCCAGGATTCCGTCCGCGCCGATATGCTCCTTCTCCAACAACGGGGCAGTGAGGCCGCTGAAGCTCCTATCAGCGAATTCGAGTTCGTCGATCTCCACTGTCTCCACCGACTTGCTCGATCCCATAGCGACGAGCGTCGCGCGGCCCGATGGGGCCAAGGAGATCGACTCGATGACCGACCGTGTGACCACCGTCGCCTGTGCGCCCGTGTCGATGAAGAAGCGATAGGGTCCTTGCCCGGCGATGGTGACCGGCACGGTCATTCGTTCGTAGCGATCCTTGTCGAACGCGACGTCCACCAGATCTGCAACCGCTTCTTCGGGTATGTGCAGAGGCGGCGCATCGTCAGGCGACTGGGCAGCCGCAGGAAGAGAGGCCAGCAAAGCCGCTGTCGAAATGGCAAGAAACCGGCTGCCCATCGCTTCTTCTCCCAATTGGGACCGGCAAACCGGCTCCTCTCACTAATTTAATATACCATGATTCGCACAAGAAGCGGAATCCCTCTGCACTGGCAGCCGAATCCATGGGTGATGGATCATCCGAATCTTTGGCTGGAGTTGTTTTCCGGGGCGTTTCGCCCGGTTCAGGCTCGTTCTCGATGGAATCAGTCGGAGAGAGATTCACGCCCGATTGAGCCAATTTACGCATGAAAGAGCGCTGTCAGCTTGTAAGCTCCTTTATCGCACCCATATCCAACACCGAGGGTTTTGGACCGAGAACCGCAGATTTCTGCGATTTTCAAAAAAAGTTCAAAAAACTTTCCAAAAAGGCGTTGACCGAATCCAACACCCCGCCTATTTGGCCCTCACCGACGCGGCGCTGGCGGCTTCCACCGCCCTCCGCAACGGTCGCCAACAGATACGGACAGCCGGCTTCCCCGGTAAAAGGGGGAACCAATCGCTGTCCGCTAAGACTGTCTCGGCGGTTCTTTGACATTGTTAGTTTTTGATGAAGGGACATGTGGGCGACGGCGCCCGGTCCGGGGACCTCAAGGCTCCGGGTACCGGTTAATTAAAGCCGATTGCCACATCCTGGTCGAGCACCACGCTTGACCTGTGATGAAGCATGTTCATTCGTATCCATTACGTTTGACAGCAGGTATCGGCTCCTTGAAGCTCATGCCAAGCAGGTCAGCGGGGTTTTCCCCGTGCTTGTTTAGTATGTGATACAAACTTGAGAGTTTGATCCTGGCTCAGAACGAACGCTGGCGGCATGCCTAACA
>CAYPGL010000174.1:0-4546 GCA_964410035.1 uncultured Qipengyuania sp.
GTACCTGGTGATGTAGGCCGCCGAACGATCGACCTTGGTCGGGTCTTTGCCGCTGAACGCACCCCCGCCGTGCGGCGCCGCGCCGCCATAGGTATCGACGATGATCTTGCGGCCCGTCAGGCCCGCATCACCATCGGGCCCGCCGATCTCGAAAGCACCGGTCGGGTTGATGTGCCATTCGGTCTCGTCCGACACCCAGCCTTTAGGCAGGATTTCTGCGACGACGCCCTTTACATAGTCCTTGAGCTCGGCCTCCTTCTCGCCCTCGTGATAGCCCTTGGCATGCTGGGTCGACACGACGATCGCGGTGCAGGCGACCGGCTTGCCTTTTTCGTACCGCAGCGAAAGCTGGCTCTTGGCATCGGGTTCGAGAAACGGGGCATTGCCGTTCTTGCGGTCGGCCGCGAGTCGCTCGAGAATCTTGTGCGAATAGTCTAGCGTCGCCGGCATGAGATCGGGGGTTTCGTCGCAGGCGAAGCCGAACATGATGCCTTGGTCGCCCGCGCCTTCGTCCTTGTTGCCACTGGCGTCTACACCTTGGGCGATTTCACTCGATTGACCGTGGAGATGGTTCTCGAAGGTCAGCGTCTTCCAGTGAAAGCCGCTCTGCTCGTAGCCGATTTCGCGAACGGTGCGGCGCACCGCCTGTTCGATCTCTTCCTTAGCGCCCGGAGCCCAGCCGCCGTTCTCTGCCCATGCGGTATTGTTCGCGTCATACATCGGCGCGCAGCGAATTTCGCCGGAGAGGATCACGCGCTGAGTCGTAGTCATGGTTTCGCAGGCAACGCGCGATTCCGCGTCCTTCGACAGCATCAGATCGACGATTGCATCGCTGATCTGGTCGGACACCTTGTCGGGATGGCCTTCCGAAACGCTCTCGGAAGTGAACAGGTAACTCGTGCGCATCAAAAACCCCGGAAGAAAGATATAAAGAAAGCTTTATGTGGTCCGAGACAGGTAACGATGGCGTGTACCCATGGCAACCGCCGATCCGACAAGAAGCGCTATTCCCCATAGTAGCGTGAGCCAGTGGCCGAGCCTTGCGAACCACGTCGGATCTGCAGGCGGCGGCACGAGCGTATCAATCCGATCGGCGACATCGCGGCCGATATGGCTTCTCACCACGCCGCGCGCATCAATGACTGCGCTGATCCCCGTGGTGGTGGAGCGCAGCACGGGCAGGCCTTCCTCGATCGCCCGCATACGCGCCTGCGCCAAGTGCTGGGGCGGGCCCCAAGCACCAAACCAGCCATCATTGGACGGGTTGAAGATATAGTCTGGTCGGTTGCCGCGCTCGGCCACTTCGCCCGAGAAAACGATCTCGTAACATATCTGCATTCCGGCCTGTCCATAGGGGCCAAGATCGATGGTCTGCGGGCCGGGCCCGGGAATGAAATCGATCGAACCTGCCACCAATCGCGACATTCCGAGCGGCTCTAACAGCGCCCGCATCGGGAGATATTCGCCATAGGGCACCAGATGTGCCTTCGCGTAGCGGCGGCCGAGATTCCCTTCTGCATCGATCGGCGTGATCGCATTATAGGCACCGATCGCCCGCTCCCGCCCGTCGACTTCGCCTATTTCTAGATCGACCGCGCCGGTAAGAAGTAGGCTGCCTTCACCGATCGTCCGGCCGATTCGAAAGCGCGCGAAGGCTGGATCACCCGCGGCGGTCATCTGGGTGTAGTAACGTTGCGGATAGCCGCCGCGCAAGTAATCGGGTACGCCGCTTTCGGGCCAGAGCACCAGCCTGCGGCTGTAGTTTCGCTGCGGTTCGCTGAGTGCGGCGATGCGCTGGAACTGCTCTTCATATTTGCTCGGATCGTCGAGTTCTTCCTGCCTCAGGTTCGGCTGGACCAAGGTAAGCGGAAGGAAACCTTCTTCAGCTTCCGGGGCCGGCCAAAACATGCCTGCGGTCACGATCACAATCACCGCTGCCAAGCCTTTCCACCGACGGGTCGATGCGAGCAAGGCAAGAGCACCGGCGAGGGCCACAACGAGACCCGATAGCGCATAGGAACCCATATAGGGCAGCAGGCCCGCGACCCCGGGCCGCTCCCAATCGCCGAGCATCATCTGCGAGAATGGACCCCAGGCATAGCCGGTGAAGACCCAGCTGCGCAGCCATTCCGCCGCGATCCAGAAAGTGCCGAGGAGGAGCGCGAAAACGCCCAGTCCCCGCCCTTTACCGAGCAGCCAGGCACTCAGCACCGCCAGCGCAGGCCAAACTGCGAGGTAGAGCGAGAGCAGCGGGACCGCCACCCAACCAAGTATAGCGGGCATTTCGGCCTGATAGGTGAAGGCCGTGGCGATCCAGTTGTTGGTCAGCGTGAAATGGGCGACGCCGAACAGCCAGCCAGCAAGAAAGGCGCGCTTGCCGCTGTCCTGCCTAAAAGCCAACCAGACAAACGCCGCCATGGCGCTAAGGCCCACTGGCCACAGGTGGAGCGGCTGAAAGCCAGTGGCTGAAAGCAGGCCGAGAAGCAGCGCGCTCCAGCGAGGATGGCGCTGCAGGAATTCAGGGATACGATCCATCGACTGCGCCTGTTAAACTGGGGCTCGGCGATGGCAAGGAAAAGCAGAAGGGGTAAGCGCGATCAGCCGACCGCGCTCACATCCTCGCTGTCTTCGACCTTGCGGCGCCGGCGGCGCGGCGCGGGCTTTTCGTCCCCGCCGATCGCGGGCGGCAGGGCAGACGCATCGATCTCCCCTTCGTTGCCGGGCACACCTTCCTCGACCTTCTTCGCCTTGCGCGGAGCACGGCGCTTCTTGGGCGCTTCAACTTCGTCGGCAGAGCGGGTGAACGGGTTTTCGTCGGGTTCGAAATCGCTGCGATCGCCCTCGTCATCCCGCGACGCGCGACGCGGCTTACGGCCCCGATTTTCGCGATTGTCTCGGGTGTCACGATTGTCCTGCTGGCCCTGGTCGTCCTCTCGGCGCGAGCGCGGACGACGGTTCTGGCGATGGTCGGCACCATCATCGTTCGAATCGTCATCGTCCGACTGGCTCTGGCCACGATCGTCGGGGCGATTGGCCCTGGCCTCGTCCTGGCGCGCCTTATTGTCGGCGATTACGCGGAAATAATGGTCGGCGAACTGGAGATAATACTCGGCCTGTACGCGGTCGCCATTGTGCTGGGCGTCCTGTGCAAGCTTCTTGTACTTGTCCAGCAGCTGGGGCGCGTTGCCACGTGCCCTACTGTCGATCCGGTTGCCGGAATTGGCACCGCCCTGGTTGCGATTGTTCTGACGACCACGACGGCGATTGTTATTACGGTTGTTGTTCAAGGAATACTCGTCCTTTTCATGGCGCGGCGCGAACCCTCGGTCCGCCTCTGGCCGCGTTGTCCATTGGTCATACTGCGCCCTCTCGTAGTATGAGCGCCCCTGTCTGTGCATGGTATGCGGGGCCGAAGCCTCGCACCAGAACTGCCATGTCGGAGCTGTGGACCGGCGGGTCGAGCTTGTCGCGCACCGCTGGCCTATGGCCAGAGGTAGAGCCTCTCCACCGCTTTGCCAACCCCTTTATGTCAAAATGAGGGCGCGGGGCCGATTCGCAAGGTCGCAGCGCAGGTTTACGGCGAATTCATGCGCCTGCGCAAGCGCACTCACGGCCTCCGCTTGCTCGTGTCCGATCTCGAGGATGGCCAATGCGCCATCTTCCATCAGGCCGCGCAATTGCGGAATGAGGATGCGGTAATCGTCGAGCCCGTCGACACCTGCAAACAGCGCGCCATGCGGTTCGTGGTCGCGCACGTCGGGATCGAGCGCGGCGTTCTCTTCCACATAGGGGGGATTGCAGAGGATCAGGTCGAACCGGCCGAGTTCCCCCGCCCAGCCTTCCTGGCGCCAGTCGAGCAGGTGGAAGCGAACGCGCTCTTCCAGATCGAGCAGGTCGGCATTGTCGTGTGCCACGGCGAGCCCCGCTGGCGAGCGATCGGTGCCCACGCCTCGCCCGCCGGTTTCGGCAATAACGCTGATAAGAAGCGCGCCCGTCCCCGTGCCGAGATCGAGCACGCGGGCCGCATCGGGTTTTAGCTCAAGTGCCGCCTCGACCAGCACTTCGCTGTCGCCGCGCGGAATCAGCGTATCGGGAGTCACCTTGAAACGGCGGCCGAAGAATTCCTGGTGGCCGAGGATATGTGCCACGGGTTCGTGACGGGCGCGGCGCTCGACCATCCCTGCAAAGGACGGCGGCACTGCATCGCGCATTGCACGCAGCAGCATGTACGACCGTTCGATCCCCAGCGCGTCCGCCATCAACAGTTCCGCGTCGAGTCGCGCGGTTTCGCTGGTTGCGGACAGACTTTCCGCCGCCGTGCGAATGCCTTCGGCGACAGTCATCGCCGCAAGCTCACTCATTGAGCGCCGAGAGCCGCTTGGCCTCGTCCTCGGCGATCAGCGCGTCGACCAGCTCGCCCAATCCCGGTCCGGCCATGATTTCAGGGAGCTTGTGCAACGTCAGCCCGATGCGGTGATCGGTCACGCGGCCCTGCGGGAAATTATAGGTGCGAATGCGTTCGGACCGGTCACCGCTGCCGACCATG
>CAYPGL010000175.1:0-2577 GCA_964410035.1 uncultured Qipengyuania sp.
GCCAGAAGGTCCCCAAGCTCGTAGATCATTCCCTGACCGTCCCAAGCCAGATCGGTCGTGCTTTCGCCATGACCGCTGGCGGAATAGGCATAGGCGCACACTGATCGGTTCGAGCTGGACCGGCACAGCAGATGACGCTCGTCGGACTTGCCGATGGTGATGTTCGATGCCGAGAGATTGAGGATGATGGTCGCCCCCGCCATCGCTGCCAGCGTTCCTGGCGGCTGGGGAGCCCAGAAATCCTCGCAAATCTCGATCCCGAAGATGAAACCCGGCAGGTTCCCGGCCTCGAACAGGATATCGGTGCCGAAGGGAACGGGTTTACCGCCGATTTCCAGCTCCATCCCTTGGATATTCCGGCCATGGGCAAACCACCGCTTCTCGTAGAATTCGCGGTAATTCGGCAGGTAGCTTTTCGGGACCACGCCGAGGATTTCGCCCTTCGCGATGACGAGTGCGCAATTGTATATCCGCCCGTTGTAACGAAGCGGTGCTCCGATGACGAGCACCGGCGAAAGCGTCTGCGAAGCCTGACAAATCTCTGCAAGATGACGTTCGACGGCATCGAGCAAGGCGGATTGAAGGTGCAGATCGTCGATCGCATAAGATGACAGGCACAGTTCGGGATAGAGCAGCAGGTCGACGACGGCCTTTTCAGCCTTGCGCGCCTGCTCCAAGATTCCCTCGGCATTATAGGCGACATCCGCGGTTCGTGTCCGCGGCGTAGCCGTTGCCACCCGGACGAAGCCGTGAGTGTGCATATCAAAGAAAGGGTGCGCGGCGGTGTCATTCATATCCAAGCGCGTCCTTCATCATACGGAGCGCGACTTCAAGTGCCGCGAGGCGAACGCCGTCCCTGCCGATCTGCCCGAAATGCCGTTCTTCGTGCTTCATCAGTCCCTTCCCGCTCACGCAAGCGAAATGAACCAGGCCTTCTTCGTCTTGCGGGCCGCCAGGTCCGGCAAAACCGGTTATCGAAACGATCAGATCGGCGTCAGATTTCTCGAGACCGCCCTTGGCCATCGCAATCGCAACTTCCCGGCTTACCGCGCCGCAATTCTCGATTTCCCGGCTGTCGCAGCCCAGCATTTCGCATTTCGCTCGATCCGAATAGGTCACGAAACCTCGTTCGAAAACGTGGGAGAGACCGGTGACATCGGTGAGCAAGGCGGCGAGCAATCCCCCCGTGCAGCTCTCGGCCGTCGCCAGTTGCACGTCCCGATCTTTCGCGAGATTCAAGACCTCTACCGCCAAGTTCGAAACATTTTTGGGAAGGATGGGATCAATGGTGTCAGTCATGGGTCCGTTCGCGCAGGGCAATTGACAGCGTCACAGACCAACCGGCAATCCCTATGACAGTTCCGCTTCCATCATCCGCATCTCGGTGCGGAAGCCGTTCCGTACGGGGCTGGCGTGATGCGTTACCCCTGCCCATTCCTGCACGCCAGTGACCATACAGCATGACCAGCAGAACGGTTGGATAAATGAGTGCGAAGGGGCCTAAAACCCGGGCCCACGAATCGAACATTGCGCGCGCACCCGCCATCGCTGCTTCACAGAGGAAGCCGAATGTCAGCTGCGCCGCAATTTTCTCGACCGGCGAGACGAACTGACGGCTGACATCGTAATTCGCAGGTCTCTGCACGATCAGGCCGTATTCCGACGGAAATTCTGAACGAAGCAGCCCCCCGTCAAGGGTGCACTGAGACGGCAGGTATAGGCGATCCCCGCCCAGCATAGGTCTAAAGGCTTATATCGCCTAGGTTTTTTAACACGTCAGGCCGCGAGCAAATTCCTCGCGGCCGGACAATTCTCTAGCATATCGAGCAAACCCCGCTCTTCACGAGTGAGCCAGCGCGTTGCGCGCGGCAATTGCAGGGATGCGCGCCATTCCTCCTGTTCTTCCAGCAGGTTGATAACCGCCGGGTGGATATAGCTTTTTCGCGTCACAGCAGGGGTATTGCCTAACTGCCTAGCAACACATTCCAGCAGGGCCTTCATGGGCATACGCCCCTCCCCCGCTCGAAGACACTCTAATCCCATCACGCTGGCGTGCCAGGTCCGGAAGTTCTTCGCAGTAAACCGCTCGCCCATACAGTTTTCAAGATACTCGTTCACATCGCCGGAATCGACCGCCTGAACCTCGCCGTCGTCATCGACATATTTGAAAACGTTCTGCCCCGGCAGGTCCTGCATGCTTCGTACCAACCGCGCCAGTGCACCATCGGTCAGCGTCACTTCCCGCATCTGGCCGGACTTGCCCTTGTAACGCAGCTTCAGCGTCTTGCCGGTCACCTCGGCGTGACGGCGGCGGAGCGTAGTAGCACCGTAGCTCTTGTTGCGTTCGGCATAACCTTCGTTTCCAACCCGTACCGCGCCGAGGTCGAGCAGCCGAACCACGCTCGCTACCGCGCGTTCGCGGGTCAGCTTACGGCCCCTAAGATCCTCTTCCACCTTCTTGCGAACTAGCGGAAGCAGGCTCCCGAAAACGAGGCATTTGTCGAATTTCTCACTTTCCCTTTCAGCCCGAAAATCGGGATGATAGCGGTACTGTTTCCGCCCCTTCGCATCGATTCC
>CAYPGL010000175.1:2587-4543 GCA_964410035.1 uncultured Qipengyuania sp.
ATCGATTCCGGTGGCGAGGATATGGCCGTTGGGCGCCGGGCAGAACCATGCCTCAATATAGGCGGGTGGCAGCCCAACGGCGTTGAGCCGCTGTTTCTCCGAGCGATCCGTGATGAGCTTACCCGTGGGATCATAATAGGCCCATCCCTTCCCTGCACCCTTGCGGGTGATTCCGGGCAACTGGTCGTCGACATAGATGAGCTTCGTCATTGCGAAGGGAAGAACCTTGGCAGGGCGCTCTGCGTTCCCCACCTTGCGACGAACCGAAGTGTGCAATGGCCACCTTCCGATCAGGAGACTCGAAATGTCCTACCCGGCCTACACCCCGCCAGAAGTCTGGAGCGCCGATACCGTCAGCGGGGGCAAGTTCGCCAATATCAACCGCCCCACGGCCGGTGCACGCGAGAAAAAGGAACTGCCGACCGGCGATCACGATTTCCAGCTCTATTCGCTCGCCACGCCCAACGGCGTGAAGGCGACGGTGATGTTCGAGGAACTGCTGGAAGCGGGCCATTCGGACGCGGAATACGATGCTTTCACCATCAATATTGGCGATGGCGACCAGTTCGGGAGCGGCTTCGTCGACGTAAACCCCAACAGCAAAATCCCCGCCCTGCTGGATCGGAGCGGCGATGCGCTGGTACGGGTTTTCGAAAGCGGCGCCATCCTGCTGCACTTGGCGGAGAAATTCGGCGCGTTCCTTCCTGCCGACCATACCCGTCCCGAAGTCCTCAGCTGGCTTTTCTGGCAGATTGGCAGCGCGCCATTCATCGGTGGCGGGTTCGGCCATTTCTACGCCTATGCTCCGGAGAAATACGAATATCCGATCAATCGCTACGCCATGGAGGTAAAGCGCCTGTTCGACGTGGCTGACAAGCGGCTGGCACAGAGCGAATTCCTCGGTGGCAAAGACTATACCGTCGCCGATATTGCAACTTGGCCTTGGATCGCGCCCTTCGTCGAAGGGACGATATACAACGAGGCGAAGACTTTCCTTTCAATTGACGAATACGAACATGTCGGACGTTGGGCACGCCAGATCGGCGCACGTAGGCCGGTGAAACGGGGACGGATTGTCAACAAGACTTGGGGCGAAGAGGATACGCAGCTGCTCGAACGCCATTCGGCAGCCGATTTCGATGGTAAGAAACTGTAGGCGATAAAGGGTCTATCGGCCCTTCACATTGTGGCTGGGCGCGTTATAGGAGCGCCCGCCTGCTGGGGTGTAGCCAAGTGGTAAGGCACCGGTTTTTGGTACCGGCATTCGCAGGTTCGATCCCTGCCACCCCAGCCACTCGCTTCATTTGCCAATTCGCATCGCGAGGCTAAGCCGGAGGGCATGAGTGAAACAGATCCGCGCAAGACCCCCGTCATAATCGGCGCAGGCCAGATCAACGACAGGCCCGACGAGCCGGGCGATGGGTTGGGCCCGGTCGAGTTGATGGCCGAGGCATTACGGCAGGCAGACAAGGATGCGGGCGGTGGTTGGCTGGACGACTGCGATTCGCTGTCGGTCGTGGCGCAATTGGCGTGGCCGCAGCTCAATCCTGTCGATGATAACCTCGCCAAGCAACTCGGAGTTGCCCCGGCTCATCGCATGCAGACCGCAATGCCGAATGGCGACAGCCCGGTACTGCTATTGCACGAAGCGGCGAACCGGATCGCGCGTGGTGATGCGCGGATATGCGCCATCGTGGGAGGCGAAGCCCTGCGCACGGCGGCGAAGCTCGCGGCGTTGGGGGCGAGCGGAGACGGCGCCAAGCCTGATGTTCTGCACGATGCAAGCCATCGCAAGCGGACCGGTTATGCCCAGAGCTATGGGCTTGTTGTTCCGACAGATATCTATCCGCTCTACGAAAACGCCAGCCGCGCTGCATATGGACAGACCCTTGAAGAAGGCCAGGCCGAGAGCGGCGCAATCTGGGCGACAATGAGCGATATCGCCGCCGGGAACGA
>CAYPGL010000176.1:0-1523 GCA_964410035.1 uncultured Qipengyuania sp.
TGCGCATGTCGCCATAGGCCGAGACGATCACCGTCTTCAGGTCGAGGGCGAGCTCTTCGAGGCGTTGCAGCAGCGTCAGGCCGTCCATGCGCGGCATGTTTATGTCGGAGAGCACGATGTCGATGTCAGGCGTCCCTTCCAGCACCTCCAGCGCATCCTCGCCGTCTCGGGCGAAGAGGAAGATGACATCCCCGTCGCGCACGCGGCGGCGGAACTTCTGAGTCACAAGCGCCTCGACGTCCGGCTCGTCGTCGACTACCAGGATCTTCGACGCGCTCACGGTTCACCTGCAATCGCTGCGCCCAGATTATCCCGGAGGCACCCGAAATCGATCGGCTTTGCCAGAAAGCAATGCGCGCCGAGCGCACGAGCCTCCACCTCAGTCGCCCGGTTGCCATAGGCCGTTATCATGAAGACCGCAATCCCGGGCCAGTTTTCGCGGATCTTCGCCAGCAGCTGGATTCCGGACATGCCCGGCATGTTGATGTCGGAAAGCACCATCACGACGGTCGGTGGCATATCGTCCGCGAGCACCTCCAGCGCCGCTTCGCCCGAGAGAGCGAAATCGAAGTCGTAGACTCCATTGCGGATCTCACGACGAAAGTTCTGCCGGATGAGGTCCTGCATGTGCGGTTCGTCATCGACCACCAGGATGCGCGCAGCCATCAGTGCGCTCCCTCGCCCTCGGCGAAACGGCGCGGCAGGGTCACATGGAACGCAGTGAACGCGCCCGGCTCGCTTTCAACGGAGATATCCCCGCCGTGCTGCTTCACGACGATATCGTAGCTCAGCGAGAGCCCGAGCCCCGTGCCCTCGCCCGCCGGCTTGGTTGTGAAGAACGGCAGGAAGATCTGCTCGCGCAAATCGGGTGAAATGCCGATGCCATTATCCAGTACCTCGACCTCGACCTGCTCGCCATTTGCCCGCGTCGTCAGCGATATCTTTGGGGAGAAACCGTCCGCGGTCTGGGCGCGCCGCTCATCAGCCGAATACATGCCGTTCGAGATTAGGTTCAGGAACACGCGCATCAGATCCTGCGGGTAGCACTCGATGTCGCCGATCTCTGGGTCGAGTGACTTGACCATATCGATGTTGAAGCCGGGACTCTCGGCGCGCGCGCCGTGATACGCTAGGTTCAACGCCTCCTCCGCGATGGCATTGAGGCTGACGCTCTGGCGCACGCTCGGCCCTTCGCGTGCGTGCATCAGCATGTTCTTGACGATCGAATCGGCCCTTCGGCCATGCTCAACAATCTTAGCTAGGTTTTCCCGCACGGTCCGCAGCAGGGCCTCCGCCTCGCCGCGGGATCCCGCATCCAGTGCGCTCATAGCATCCGTCAGGCTTTCCTCGAGTTCCTCCAACAACTCGCTCGAGAGGCTGGCGAAGTTGTTCACGAAATTCAGCGGGTTCTTGATCTCGTGCGCAATTCCTGCCGTGAGCTGGCCGAGACTAGCCATCTTCTCGGCCTGGATGAGCCGCTGCTGGGCTTTTTGCAGGTCGCCCAATGCGCCTTCCGCTGCCTC
>CAYPGL010000176.1:1533-4526 GCA_964410035.1 uncultured Qipengyuania sp.
CTCCTCCTCGCGGTGCTTCAGCTCGGTGATGTCCGAATAGACGGCGACCGTGCCACCAACCTCAGTTTTACGCTCGTTGATCCGGATCCAGCGCCCGTTGTCGCGTTCTTGGACATGGGGACCGGCTGGATGCCGATGCTGTGCCAGCCGCTCGGCCACCCAACCCTCGATGCCCCCCCGCGCCCCCGGGATCAGCTTCCGTTCGGCCGCGTTGCGAATGATTGCCTCGAATGTCGCGCCCGGCACGATCGACTCTTCGATACCCGGATAGAGAAGCTTGCGGTAACGCTGATTAGCGATAACAAGGCGGTCGTCAGCGTCGAAGAGCGAGAAGCCTTCCGAAATGCTTTCTATGGCGTCGATCAAGCGGCGCCGCGCTTCTTGGATCTCCTTGAGATTCGTCTGACGCACCTCGACGGCGGTGTCGCGAAACTTTCCAAGTGCCTCCGCCATGCCACCGATCTCATCGCGGCCGCCCTCCGGTATGGGAGCCTCCAAGTCGCCGCCTGCGATTGCCATCATGCTGCTGCTAAGCCCGGTCAGCCGGCGAACGATGTTGCGGCGCACATAAAGCCAGACAATCAGGATCGAGCTGACGACCGACAGCAAGACAATGCCGATCAGCAGGCCGGAGCTCACCTGCTGAACCGATCGGGCCTGTTGCTTTGCGTGAGCGATGCCGCTCTCTGCCCCACCGACCAGCGCATCGACCGCGTCTGTCACCTCGCGGCTGAGGTCGTAGTTCTGGGTCAGCAGCCGTTCGGCTTCCTGGAGTAGCTGCAGTTCCCGTGCCCGCATCTCCGGAATGCTCTCTGAACCCTCCGCGTAGCGCGCGAACTCCTCCAACCGATCGCTGAGCAAGGGCTGCAGCTTGGCATCCAGCATGGGTGTCAGGGGCAAAACAGTGTTCAGCGAGCGCCGAACTCGGAACTTGAGGACATTCAGCAGGCTGACGTCTTCCGCCGCCGGCGCCTGCAGGAGATTGTCGTTCGCGACGGAGGTCTCCAGCTCCACCGTCTGCAGCGCACGTCGCACCTCCTGCGCCGACCTGAGATCGGCGGCGGCCGCTTCGCGCAATTGCGGCGCGAGCTCGGCATTGCTAACGGTTTCTCTCAATTCCTCGATCTCGGCCGAGGTGATCAGCAGCCATGGCGCCAGCAGTTTCCGCGTTTGCGTGTGGGTATGGAGCAGCCGCGCGAGCAGCTCGCGCTTCTGCTGGCCAACGGCGAGGCGCGCGGCCACCACATCGTCCAGCTCCTCCAGGTTTACTCGCAGCTGCTGCACGAGGGCGTTAAGGTCGCCCAGCGCATCGGATTGCAATTGGTCAGGTTGGCCGTCCGTGCCGCGCTTCAACTCTCCAAGTAGCAAATCCAGCTGATCCATATCGGCGCCTATCCGCGTGGACAGCTCGCTCTGCTGCATCGAACTCGATACGGTCAGCAGGGCTGGAGCGGCGGCAACGATGCGCTCGGCCTGCCGCGACATCTTCAGCGCTTCAATTGCCGATGGAACCTGACGCTCGGTGATGCGATCGACGACATCACCCACGGCAAGCAGCGAGTACATGGCTGCGCCGGCGGCGATGATCGAGAATGCGCTTATGCCGAAGAAGGCGAGCAGAAGCCGGGCACCGACGCTCATTTGGCCGGGCATCAAGCCGCGCATCGATTCAGCCCTCGCCTGCGGACTGCTTCTGTGTCTGCGCTGTCGGACCGGATGCAATCAGAAAAAGCCGACAAGGAGGGCCTCGCCAGCGCATACTAGGTTTCGCCAACGGCCAGCCTTCTCGCATTTAGGTAGGAGCGATCCGAAATCTCGCTCCAGCCCATTAGCGATTTCCGATACTCGAGAAAGCTGTCGTAGACGCGCCGGGCCGTCGCGTCGGAACCGCCGATACCTTCCAGAACGTCGCGGCTCGCGCGCCCGAGCTCCCTTACGACCACATCCTCAAATTTTCGCAGCTCAACCCCGTGCTCGTTAATAAGCGTGCTGAGGGCGACCCCGTTCTCCGCGTTAAAGTCGGCGAGCGACATGATGTACTCGGCACCTGCCGCCGCCTCGACCAGTCGCTTGTCCGATGGGCTCAGTCTGTCCCAAAGCGTTTTGTTAATCCCGAGGGCCAGAGCGGTCCCGGGCTCGTGAAAGCCCGGATAATAGTAGTACTTGCCGCCCTCATGGAGACCGAAGTCAAGGTCCATCCACGGCCCTACCCACTCCGCTGCGTCGATAGCGCCGGATTGCAGAGCGGCGACGATCTCGCCCCCGGGTAGATTAACGACGATCGCGCCGAGCTGCTTCAGGACCTCGCCGCCGAGACCGGGCATCCGGTATCGCAGCCCATCATAGCTCTCGACCGACGTCACCTCCTTGGTGAACCATCCGGCCATCTGGACACCGGTATTGGTCGCGAGAAACGGTTTGAGCCCGTATTCAGCACTGAGTGCGTCCCACAGCTCCTGGCCGCCTCCTCGGTGCACCCATGCTGCCAATTCAACTGCGGTCATCCCAAACGGAACGGCGGCAAAGAAGCTAAAAGCGGGCGACTGCTCGTGCCAGTAATACTCCGCCGAGTGGTACATGTCGGCGACACCGGCGGACACGGCATCGAAGACCTCGAAAGCGTTAACAAGATCGCCGGCACCCGATACACTGACTTTCAAACGGCCGTCGGACAGCTCCGTGATCCGTGTCGCGAGCCTCTCCGCGCTGCTCCCGAGTCCAGCTGATCCCTTCGGCCAAGAAGTGACCATCGTCAATTCGCGGATGTTTTGAGAGATCGCTGGAGCCGGTAGAGTGGTCGTAATCCCAGCACTGGCCGCACCTGCTGCGGCCAGAAAACTCCGCCGCTGCATTCTTCCCCTCCTTCTTTTTATCGTTTCGACTGTGAGGAGCTTAGCCCAAGACTCTTCTGGGGTCTACTAACTGCGCGGTCACGCCAGGCGCCAGCAGCGTCAGCCGGAGCACGCGGCAGAGGTAGGACCGGTCGATCTTCT
>CAYPGL010000177.1:0-4493 GCA_964410035.1 uncultured Qipengyuania sp.
TCACCGATGTCCTGCGTGGCGAGGATCACGTTTCCAACACCGCCGTGCAAATTCAGATGTTTACCGCGCTTATTGCTGCGCTATATCCGGCGCAGCAAATTCCCCGCTTCGCACACGAGGCCTTGCTGGTCGGCAAGGAAGGCAAGCTGTCGAAGCGACTTGGTTCGCTCGGCTGCGATGCATTTCGTGAGCGCGATATCGAACCGGAGGCGGTCACCGCGCTGCTGGCGAGGCTCGGCACATCGCAACCGGTTGAACCGATTGCCGATCGGAAGCGGATTGTGGAGAGCTTCGACCTTTCCACCTTCGGCCGCGCACCCGCGAAATTCGACGATACCGAACTCGACCGGCTCAACTCGGCCATCGTCCATCAGATGGCGTTCGAAGATGTGGCCGATCGTCTGCCCGCGGGAATGGACGAAGCAGGCTGGCATGCGGTGCGGCCCAACCTTGCACATATCGGCGAAGCGGCTGACTGGTGGCGGCTGGTGACCGGGCCGATAGCTCTGCCGCGCCTTGAAGAGGAAGATCGCGCCTATCTTGCGGAAGCGGCGGCCGCCCTCGAATGGACGGACGATCCATGGCATTCGCTCACCGATGCGCTGAAAACCCGGACGGGGCGCAAGGGCAAGCAACTATTCCTTCCGCTGCGCCAGGCGCTTACGGGTCTCGACCATGGCCCTGACATGGGGGAGTTGTTGCCGCTCATCGGAGAAGACGAAGTTCGAGCCCGATTGGAACGCGCCGCGGCCTGATGGTTTTCGATTACGAGGGAACGTAGCGACAGGGGAAGTTCCGAAGCATGGCAGGCAAGGCGTTCGTCCCGACCGGAAGGTGGCTTGCCAGCCTCTCGGGGAGCGTCGTCTTCAAGGACGCAATCGCCGGTACAGTCTTGTCCATCCTGCTCGTTCCGCAGGCCATGGCCTATGCCCAGCTTGCCGGACTGCCGCCCCAGATGGGCCTGTTCGCGGCTCTCGCCCCGCC
Source organism: uncultured Qipengyuania sp. (assembly GCA_964410035.1). Classification (GTDB taxonomy): domain Bacteria; phylum Pseudomonadota; class Alphaproteobacteria; order Sphingomonadales; family Sphingomonadaceae; genus Qipengyuania. The sequence continues at coordinate 985 of CAYPGL010000177.1, forward strand.
GCTGCTCTACCTGTTTTTGGGGACCAGCCCCTTCGTTTCCCTCGGCCCTGTCGCGCTCGTCTCACTGGTCATCGGTGAGGCGCTTGGCGACACGCCACTCGCCCCAGCAATCGGTGCGGAGATCATCGCCATCGAAGCCGGCATCCTTCTCCTGTTGCTGGGCGGGTTCGGGCTGGGACGCTTGGTCAATTTCATCAGCGAACCGGTCCTGCTTGGTTTCACTGCCGCTTCGGCGATCCTGATAGCCGCGAGCCAGCTCCCCACCCTGCTCGGTATCGATTCGGCGCGGGCCGGTGATCTACCCAGCGCGCTTTCGGCGCTGTGGGCCGAGTTCGGGGGCGTTCGTCCGGTCACCGCGGTCGTTGGCATAATTTCACTGGTCGTGTTGCTTTTGGCAGGGAGATATGCGGCACCCGTGCTCTGGAAGATGGGGGTTAAGCCGCCATTCCGCCTCGCACTGGCGAAATCCTTTCCGCTTGCGGTGATCATCGGCGCAGGAGTGGCGGCACTGGTCGTAGAAGCCTCGATACCGACTGTGCCTTCGATCGAGGGCGGATTGCCGCAGCCGGCTTTCCCCTTCGTGCCGCTGTCCTTCTGGATTGCATTGCTACCCAGCGCATTGGCGGTTGCGACCATCATTTTCGTGACTGCGGCGGCAGTCGCCAAGACGCTGGCGGGGGAGGACCGCAGCAATCTCGATACGAGCCGCGAGGCAGTTGCCCTGGGGGCGGGGAATGTCGCGGCGGCCTTGACCGGTGGCTATTCGGTCGGCGCAAGCCTCAGCCGTTCGGCGCTGGTTCGCGACAGCGGGGGAAAGACCCCCCTCTCCACTGTATTCGCTTCTTTCGCGGTGATCGCGGTGCTGTTCCTGCTTGCCCCCATGCTTGCATATCTGCCGCGGACGGCGCTTGCTGCGTTGGTCATCAGTGCGGTCTTCGCGCTGGTAAAATGGCACGACATTGCCATGGTCTGGCGTCACGACCGAGTCGAGGGTTTGATAATCGGCGCTTCCTTCGTCACCACTCTCCTGTTTGGCGTTCAGCTCGGTCTCGCCATCGGTGCCGTTCTCGGGCTGACCCACTTTCTCTGGTTTTCGTCCATCCCGCGCGTCACCGTCGTCGGTTCCAGCGATGGCGGCACCACCTTCCGTTCAACAAGGCGAGACGGCGTCAGCGTCAAGACGCTACCCGTTTTGGTGGTCCGGATTGATCGGTCGATCTATTTTGGAAACAGCGAATATTGCGAAGACAGAATCGTTGCACATGCCGCCGAATACGAGGGGGTCGAACATCTCGTGCTCGACATGCGTGCTGTCAACGCCGTCGATGCCAGCGGTGCTGCCATGCTACTGCGCCTCGTCCAGCGGATGCGGGACAATGACGTCATCGTGCACTTCGCCGCCACGCACGAACCCGTGGCCAGGAAGATAAAGCCCTATGGTGGTCAGCGAAGTGATTTCCATCGCACGGTATCCGATGCGCTGGAAGCCTGCGGGGTCCGGGATGAAGGGCCAATCCCGTATACATGAGAAGCTTGGACACGCTGAAACCCAGGAACGTCTATGTCCACGCTAAACAATTGGTCTCGATATCGTGGTTGACTGGCGTTACAAATCTACGCGCTTGTCGGGTTCGTCGGCCATCTTTTCGCGTAATTCCCGCGTGCCGCGATCCGATCTGATTTTTTCGCTGCGGCTCATTTTGCGATTGGAAATCCAGCCGTAAATCAGGAAGCCTAAAAGCAAGATAGGCCCGACGATAACAATTAATGCCCATGGCGATTCCATATTCATTCTCCTTGGTACATGGAATCAACGGCAACTGGGCCTAAAGGCTCCGAGGGTAGACGTGATGCGTCGGACGCCGACTTCCGTTCAGCCGCGGTGCTTGTCCAGCTCGTTCCCGCTGATGGTCACGACATGCAGCAAGTTGGTCGAGCCCGGCGTACCGAAGGGCACGCCGGCGAGCGCGATCAGCTTGGACCCGGCGCTTCCGAAACCGTGGCGCAGCGCCATGCGCTTGCCCTTGGCGATCATCTCTTCGAAGCTGCCGATGTCTTTGGTCGCCACGGCATGCGCGCCCCACAGAAGGCCGAGGCGGCGGGCAGTGGTCATGCTCGGAGTAAGCACAAGCATCGGCACGCTCGGGCGCTCGCGCGCGACGCGGCGCGCGGTCGATCCGCTGCCGGTGAATACCGTGATCGCCTCTATCGTTACGGTATCAGCCACGGTCATGCAGGCATGCGCCAGGGCATCGGCCGTGGTCCGGTCAGGCGGTGTGTCGAGAAATCGCACGCGAGCGAGATAGGCCTCGTCGCCTTCGACCTGTTTCGCAATGCGGTGCATGATGGTGACCGCTTCCTCGGGCCAGTCCCCGGCAGCGGTTTCCGCCGACAGCATCACGGCATCGGCTCCATCGTAAACCGCGTTGGCCACGTCGGACACTTCCGCGCGCGTCGGGGCGGGGCTTTCGATCATGCTTTCCAGCATCTGCGTCGCTACAATGACCGGCTTGCCTGCTGTGCGCGCCTTGTTGACGATCCGCTTCTGCAGCGGCGGGACTTCCTGTGGCTCCAGCTCGACGCCGAGGTCGCCGCGCGCGACCATGATGCCGTCGCTCAGCTCGATGATCTCGTCGAGGCGGTGCACTGCCATCGGCTTTTCGATCTTGGCGCAGAGCGAGCCCTTGCCGCCCATCAGGCGCCGCGCTTCGGCGAGGTCTTCGGGGCGCTGCACGAAACTGAGCCCGATCCAGTCGACCCCCTGGCTCATGGCGAAGGCGAGATCCTTGCGGTCCTTGTCGGTCATAGCGGGGATCGGAATTTCCGCATCGGGCACATTGACGCCCTTGCGATCGGAAATCACGCCGCCGACCTCTGCTGAACAGAGGATCTCGTTCTCATCGGCGCGGATCACCCTAAGGCGGATCTTGCCGTCGTTGATCAGTAGGCGCTGTCCCTTGCCGAGCAGGCCAAACAGCTCGGGATGCGGAAGCTCGACACGCGTCTCATCGCCGGGCTCGGGATTGCGGTCGAGCGTGAAATGGCCCGAGTGGCGGATGACCGCCTGCCCGTCCTTGAATTTGCCCACGCGCAGCTTCGGCCCCTGCAAATCGGCGAGAATCGCGATGGGACGGTGGAAGTCCTTTTCCATCGCGCGGATCGACTTGATCGTCTGTTCATGATCGGCATGCTCGCCATGGCTCATGTTGACGCGAAAGGCGTCCACTCCGGCCTTGAACCAGAGACCGTCGGTGTAGGTCGTGGCCGCCATCTCCGCCTTCGTGGCGGCGTCGTCTGGCAGCTCCCGTCCGTGGCGCTTGAACGGGAGTCGCAGGTCGTGGACGTAGCCGACGAGTTCGGTGGGTTGTACGCTCGCTTCGCGGCCCCCGCCGAGACGGTGGAGCCACTTGTAGAGGTCGTACCGCCCCGTCACCTGCTGGTCGATGACGACGTCCACGTAGCCGGTTCGGTCGAAGATTGCCGCCTCGACGGCGCGAAACCGGGCCTCG
>CAYPGL010000178.1:0-4485 GCA_964410035.1 uncultured Qipengyuania sp.
AGACCAGAAGGATCGGGGTTGTTTTGTCGTCGCGGCCCCAGATGGCGAAGTCGAAGACGAGGCGACTGAGCACGGCAACCACGGTGGAGGTAATGTCCGAAGGCACGCCCGAGACGTCGATGATTGAAATCGGCTTGCCGTTGGAAGGCATTCGAAAGATCTTGGAGATGAAGTCCGCCATCGTGTCGGCCACTAGCATGCCCGAGAACATGAACTGGTAGCGCGGGTCGCTCTTCAACTCGTCCAGCTTGTTCTTGATCCGCATGTAGGGCGCGGAATTCGTCGCTTTGTCTAGTTTGCCCATTTGGTCCTGGATCTCGTTGGAGAGGTCCGAAAGGAGGTAGGGAATTGGCGAATCGACCGTGATCTTGCCCATGGTTTCGGCCAGCCGGCTCTTGCTGCGCGCCTTGAGCAGGCACCTTGCGAGAATGTCGGCGTCGATCTGCCGTTCGTTGCCATTGCTGGTCAGGATGACTTCGCAGTGTTCCTCGAAGTTCATGATCCAATAGGGCATCTGGAGGTTCGATACGTCGAGGATCACCCCCGTGTGCCGGAACGCCGCCGAATATTCGCCATGCGGGTCGATCATGACGATATGGCCTTCGGGTGCAGCCTCGCAGATACGGTGCAGGATCAGCGCTGCACTGGTCGATTTACCCGTACCGGTCGAGCCCAGGAGCGCGAAATGCTTGCCCAGCATGGCGTCGACGTAGATGCCGGCGCGAATGTCCTTGGTCGGATAGACCCTGCCGATCGTTACCGCACTTCGCCCGTCGCTGGCATAGACCTGCTTGAGATCGCCGGTGGACGCGGGATAGACCATTGCCCCCGGGACCGGATAGCGGGTCACACCCCGCCGGAATCCATGCAGGCGACCAGTCAGCTTCTCCTCCATCCCTTCGCCGAGGAAATCGATGTTAGCGAGGATACTTCCGGCCTTGCGATCCTGCCGCTGGTTGCGCACGCTTGCGAGCAGCCAGCTGTTGCCGACACGGATCTTGATCTGTGAGCCCACCTGGCCGGCCATGGCTATTGCGGGATCGGAGTCTTCCGAGCATTCCCCGAGCCGCTGGATATCGATAGCGATCATGGAACCCGAACCGGCGATTTCCAGGACGACGCCGATCGGTTGCAGGGCATTATCGCTTGGTTCCGAGACCTCCTCTTCGGCAAGCTGTTCGGGTTCACTCTTCGCAGCGGACGACAGGGGTCGCGCAAGTGTTTCGCCGAGGCTCGACGCTGGTGCCGGCGGGAGTTCAGCGGGCACCGGGGTTTCGGCTGGCGAAGGCGGAACATCCTGCTGGGAAGGCGGAGCTACGGCTACAGTTTCCGTTTCCGCTTCCGTTTCTGGCACCGCGGCAGGCTGCTGGTGGACATATCCCGAACGCGAAGTTACCCCGTTGGCGAGCGGCGCCTCTTCACTCCCAGTCGAGCGGCGGATACGGTCGCGAAGCGAATTGCTGCGGCCCTCCGGCTGCTCGCCCTCCATCTGTCGCGAATTGCCTAAGGAACCAAGATTTCCGTTGCCCATATCGTTCATTATTCAGCCCAGGCCCTTCGAATTGGCACATATGCGTTGGGCCGAAGTGATGGCGGATAAGGGTTAAAATCGGGTCAACGATGTTGCGTCGGCAAGCCGTCACAAACGGGCGAACACGCGTCCTGCGCCCCAGCCCATGAAAACCGAAAGTAGGACCGCAAATAGTCCGTATGCAAGCCCGAAGTCCTGCGAGAATTCCTCGACACGGCGTTCCATGCCAACCTTGCGGACCTCTACTTCGGCAACAGCCGAGGCGATGACGCGGCCTTGGGTCACCGCAAAGGTTTCGGCCGTATATGTGCCGGTGGTAACGTTCGATGGCAGGGATATGCGCGCCTGGTACAGAACGTTTTCCGTGATCTGAACCCCGTCCATATCCTCTTTGTAGAGGCCCTGACGCCGCTTGAGATCGACGAGGCCAAGCGCAAAGCGGAGCTGCTCTTCCGGGTCGATGCTGCCACTCGGCGAAAGCTGGATATAGGCGGTGCCGAACTCGTATATCGCCGCAGTCTTCTCATCGACGATCTCGGAGAGGGGACGCGAGGCCGCAACCGCGAAGAAACTGGGGACCGAACGAAAGTCATTGCTTTGCGCATTGACCCAAACACCGGCGAAGCGCTCCTTCTCGCGCAGCCGGATGGGCTCGGTTGGCCCCTTTAGGACGACGACGATATCGTAGCCCTGCCCTGCCCGCCCTTCGGGATCGAGCACCGCTCCGAAAAGCAGCAGTTCAGTTCCGGTAAACCCTTGCCGGACCTGCACCTCGTGCTGCGAAACTTCAGGCACCAGTAAGGGATCCCGCTGCCCCATCAACGCAATTGCGGCAAGGAAGAGAAACATCAATCTCACAGCGGATAGACCGTGTAGATTTCATCGGGCTGGTAAAAGAGCCCGAGCAGCATGCGAAACGCGATGGCGAGGACGATGGCTGCCAGCACCAGCCGGAGGACCTCCGGTTTGGCCTTCACGGCCAGCTGCGAACCGAATTGCGCGCCGGTAACGGAACCGATCAGCAGGAGGGCTACCAATACGATGTCCACCGCGCGGGTGGTCAAAGAATGCATGATGGTGGTTGCGATGGTGACGAACAGAATGTTGTAGAGACTTGTGCCGACAACGACATTGGCGCTCATTCCGAGGATATAGAGCATCGCCGGCACGAGGATAAAGCCGCCCCCCACTCCCATCAGCATAGTGAGAATGCCGACCACCACACCGACAATCGCCGGGGCGAGCGGCGAAATATAGAGACCCGAACCGTAAAATCGCCAACGCCAAGGCAGGTTCGCGACCAAAGGATGATGCCGGCGTCGTGCTGCTTGCTTGCCGGCAGTACCTCGGAGCACTTGCAGGCCTTCCTTAGCCATTAGCAATCCGATGGATCCGAGCAACACGACATAGAGCGCATTGATCACGACATCGATTTGCCCGATCGATCGGAAGAAGCGGAACAGCAGCGCGCCGATCCCAGCTCCGATAACTCCGCCCCCCACCATCACAATCCCCATGCGATAGTCCACGCCCTTGCGTTTGCTGTGTGCGATCACTCCGGAAACGCTCGCACCGGTGACCTGCGTCGACGCGGAAGCCGCGGCCACCGTCGGCGGAATGCCGTAGAAAATCAGGAGAGGGGTAGTCAGAAAGCCGCCACCTACACCGAACAGACCCGATAGTACCCCCGTCAGCGCCCCGAGGGCCACGATCCAGAGACCGTTCACCGATAAGTTTGCGATGGGAAGGTAGACGTCCATTGATCAGCCCCTATCGCAGGCGAGACGTGTATAAAAGCGGAACTGCTGGTCCAATCACGCCCTCACATAATTATTCAAATGAATGACCGCGAGTCGACGTCCAAAGTGGCCAATCGGCGACCACTTTCTCCCCGGTGTTCTTCGCTTTGCAGGAATCGACACTTGCAACGGGCCTAGCTTTCCGAAAAAGAGCAGCCGACATGACCGAACGCCCATCAGCCTTCCGCCTCGTTTTCGCTCCCGTGCGCGCGCTGTTCGTCAGCGACGCTTCGGCCGGTATACTGCTGATCCTTGTTGCGATCGCGGCGATGCTCGCGGCGAATTCACCTTTTGCCGAAGATTACCATCACTTGTTTCACGGCCTGATGTTCGATGCGGAGCTGTTCAAACTGAATACGCTGCACTTGTGGATCAACGATGGACTGATGGCGATATTCTTCTTCGTCGTCGGTCTGGAGGTGAAGCGCGAATGGATCGAAGGCCAGCTTTCGACTGCGGAACAGCGCCGCATGCCCGTGTTGGCTGCGGCCGCCGGCATGGCGATTCCCGCGCTGGTCTACCTGTTCTTCGTGAACGCAGAAGGAGCCGAGGGCCTTACACGAGGTTGGGCCATCCCGGCCGCCACCGATATTGCGTTTGCCATGGGTGTGCTGGGTTTGCTGGGCAACCGCGTCCCGGCCTCGCTACGCCTGTTCCTCCTCACCGTGGCGATTGTCGATGACATCGGCGCAGTTATGGTGATCGCTCTGTTCTACACTGCAAAGATCAAGCTAAGCTGGCTGCTCGGAGCTCTTGTGATCACCGCCGTAATGTTTGCGATGAACAAGATAAAGGTGAAGGCCTACTGGCCCTTCATTGTCGGCGCGCTGATCCTGTGGTTCTTCGTTCTCAATTCCGGCGTTCACGCAACAATTGCCGGGGTCGTCGCCGCGCTCACTATCCCGATGATCGGGAAGGATGACGAAACCATGGTCGAAACCATGGAACACTCGCTCGCTCCCTGGAGTGCCTATCTGATCGTGCCCGTATTCGGCTTTGCCAATGCCGGCGTCGAATTGGGCGGCCTCGGCATGGCCGGTATCTTCGCCCCGCTGCCACTCGCGATTGCGGCGGGTCTCTTTGTTGGCAAACAAGTCGGAATTTTCTCGGCGATCTGGGTCGCGGACAAGGTCGGGTTTGCCCCGAGGCCCGATC
>CAYPGL010000179.1:0-4457 GCA_964410035.1 uncultured Qipengyuania sp.
TCAACGCCATGCAGGGCTATGCCGAGATCATCCAGCAACAGGTGATCGGCCCGGTTCCGCATGAATATCGCGCGATAGCAGCGACCATAGCCGGCGACTCGGCACACATTCTGGCGGGCTTCGACGAACTCGACCGGCTGGCAAGGCTGGAGACGGGGGCGCTCGATCTAGAGGCGGGGCAATGCGATTTCGCTGCCATCGCGCGCCGCCAGGTGATGCAACTCCAGACGGTACTCAGCCCGCGTGTCGCGCGTTTCGATGCAAGTCTGGGAGATGGCCGTGCGCCGCTTGGGCTCGCCCAGTCGGAAACCGAGATATTGGCCTGGCGCCTGCTCGCCACACTTGCCGGAGCGACTGGCGCAGGCGAAGCGATCCGCCTCGATCTCGATACGGAGGGTGACCAGATCGAATTCGCAGCAACCCTGCCCGCGACCTTGCGCGAGGCGGAAGACATATTTTCGGTGGAGACCCGCCCAGCCATGGGAGCCCTCAGCGCGGGCATATTCGGAGCGGGGTTCTCGCTCAGACTGGCGCGCGCCGAAGCCCGCGTCGCGGGAGGAGACCTGATGCGCGACGGCGAACGGCTGGTGCTCTCGCTTCCGCTGCTTACCGCCGCCAAGGCCGTCCCCGCGCCGGAAAGTGCATCCGGATAAGCAAAAGGCGTGCATCGCCGCTTGCCCTCCGCCCGCGGCGCGGCTAGGCGGCTTTTTCGCCTTCTCGGACGGTTGGCGGGGGCCCGTAGCTCAGTTGGTTAGAGCTGGCCGCTCATAACGGCTAGGTCGCGGGTTCGAGTCCTGCCGGGCCTACCAACCCGCCGTCCGGCATGAAGATCGACGTATGTGTCGGGGAGTGGCGCAGCCTGGTAGCGCACTTGTTTTGGGTACAAGGGGTCGCAGGTTCGAATCCTGTCTCCCCGACCACACGTCGATAAATCCGGAGGAGCGATAGGTGACAGCGAGCACTGGCTCCCCGCCTCTGGATACCCGCGCGATCTGGACGATCGCCCTTCCCGCCATGGTTACGAATGTCGCCACCGCGTTGATCGGCATCGGCGACATGTGGATCGTCGGGCGGCTAGGCGATGCGCCGACACAGGGCGCAGTCGATATCGGCGCGCGACTGTTCGCGGTGCTCTTTACCGTCATGAATTTCCTCAAGACCGGGACGACCGGACTGGTCGCGCAGGCGGGGACCCGCTCGGGTGCCGACGAGCAGGCGGCGCTACTGCTGCGCGGACTGCTGGTCGGGCTGGCCATCGCGGCCATCCTCTTGCTGGTGAAGCCGCTACTCCTGCCCGTGGCGCTCGATGCGCTCGGTGCAACCGGCGAAGTACGCGAGGCCGCAGGCGTCTATGCCGACATCCGCTATTGGAGCGCACCGGCAGTCATGGCCAACTTCGCGGCCATCGGATTCCTCGTGGGCCAGCGGCGAATGCGAACGGTCCTGCTGGTGGAAGTTGCGTACAATCTCCTGAACGTCGGTCTTGGTCTGTGGTTCGTACTGGAGCTAGAATGGGGCATTGCCGGGATCGGGTGGTCGAGCTTCATCGCCGAATTCGCCAAGCTGGCGGTGCTCTCTGCTATCCTGCTTTCGGGTACGAGAGGCAAAGTCCTGATAGCGCGGGCGCGGTCCGGCGGAATTGTTAGGTTGGCCGAACTTCGCCCCTTTCTCTCGGTCAACCGGGACCTGTTCCTGCGGACGCTGGTCCTCGTCATCGCATTGGCGGGCCTTACCCGGCTTTCTGCAGAACGCGGTGCAGTGGTGCTAGCGGCCAATGGCATCATGTACCAATTGTTCGTCTTCACCGCCCTGCTCCTCGACGGGTTCGAGAACGCCGCGCAAGTGCTCAATGGCGAACGCGCCGGGGCTCGGGACCGGCCCGGTTTCGTGGCCTACGTGCGGGCGATCCTGCTGCGCGGTATCGCTGTGGCTGCGCTGGTGGCGCTGGGCTTCGCGCTCTTCGCCGACCCGATACTGGCAAGCTTTGCCGCAACCGAGGCGGTGCGGATCCAAGCGCAGGATCTTGGTCCGTGGCTGATCGTCATACCCTTCCTAGGCCTCGCAGGCTTCGTACTCGACGGCGTCTATGTCGGTGCCAGCTGGACGCAGCGCCTGTTCCTGACGATGGTCGGCGCAGCAATCGTCTACGCCGCGGCACTGTGGCTCAGCTGGCCGATGGGAAGTCACGGTTTATGGTTATCGTTCAGCCTCTTCCTGGTCGTGCGCGCCGCACTACAGCTAGCGTTCGTGCCCTCGCTCCTAAATCGGAGTTTCGGAAGATCTGGGACCTAACTGGGCGACGTCGGCAGGACGATATCCTCAGCGTGATTGGCGAGCACCGCCACTGCGGCGGTCCACACTGCGACGTTCTGGCGAAGCTCGGCTGGATCGACCTTGTCCAGTGTATCGTCGGCCGTGTGGTGCAGATCGAAATAGCGGGTGCCGTCCTGCTGCAAATCGATCAGCGCGCCCTTTTGCTGGCGCACCAGATTGAGGTCGGCACCGCCGCTCGCCACGTTCGCGCTCGGCGCGACACCAAAACGCGCCACCGCCGCCGCGAGCTGGCGATAGAGCGCGGCGTCGCTCGAGGTGAAGTTGCTTTCGAGCCGCCAGATGCGCCCCGCGCCGAAATCGCTTTCCAGCCCCACGAATACCGGCTCGTCGGCATGGGCAACGGCATAGGCTTCCGAGCCCCACAGGCCGGTTTCCTCAGCGCCTGCGAAGAGCACACGGATCGTGCGCAGCGGCTGGCCCTCTGCCGCGACATGTCTTGCCGCAGCCGCGATGATGCCGCAGCCTGCCCCATCGTCGATTGCGCCCGTGCCAATGTCCCAGCTGTCGAGGTGACAGGCGAGCAACACCGGCGGCAGCGAGGGATCGCGGCCGACGATTTCGCCCACCACATTGCCGCTGCGGGTTGTACCCAGATCACGCGGAGTCATGACCAGCTTCATGCGGATCGGCTGGCCCTCGGCGCGCGCGAACATTCGCTCCAGATTGTCAGCATCGGGATTGGAGAGGGCGCCAGCGGGCGTCGGCTCGACACCCTCGGCGAAAGTCGTAGTCCCGGTGTGCGGCACTCGGTGGTTATCGGTGCCGATAGAGCGGATCACGGTCGCGACCGCGCCCTTGCTCGCGGCGAGCGAAGGCGCCGTCCAGCGTGCCGGACCGGCAAAGCCGTAATGCGAGCCGTCCTGCGACGCGCGCATCTCGTGGCTGACGAAGGCGATCTTGCCCTCAAGGCTTCCGGGGGCGGCAGCCTCGAGGTCGGAATAGTGCGGGAAATAGACGACTTCCGCCTCGATCCCTTCGGCGCCGGTCGAACTCGATGTCGAGAGCGCGGTGATCGCCATCGGCTGGGCGAAGGGCGTGGTCACTTCGGCCCGCTCTTCGCCGCGGACCCATGTTTCCATGTCGAAAGGTTCATCGGCGATGTTGGCGAAGCCGTTGGTACGCAGCCAATCCATCGCCCAAATTCGCCCCCTCGCCTCCTGCTCGGTGCCCGGCATGCGCGGCCCCACTTCGGTGGTGATGCCTTCGACGAAATCCCATGCGATCATATCTCTTTCCAGCGCCTCGACGGCGCGGTCGGCAGTAGCGGGAACGGAGAGCGAGAGCGCGGCAAGCGCAATGAGCGACCTTTTCATGGGGCCGCTTGCTAACAGTCCCAGCGCGTTTGCCAAGCCCCGACCATTTACCTCTCCCGCCTTGCCCATCGCCCCTCGCGCGACTATCTGGCGCACCAACTCTCCCATTCTCGCAGATAGATCCAAGGATTCGCTCGATGGCCGCGCAATACGCCTTCGTCATGAAGGACATGACCAAGACCTTCCCCGGTGCCTCGAAGCCGGTACTCAGCAACATCAACCTACAGTTCTACCAAGGCGCCAAGATCGGGATCGTCGGCCCCAACGGTGCGGGCAAGTCCACGCTGATCAAGATCATGGCCGGGATCGACAAGGATTTCACCGGCGAGGCATGGCCGGGCGAAAACATCACCGTCGGCTATCTGGAGCAGGAGCCCGAGCTAGATCCGACCAAGACCGTGCTGGAAAACGTCAAGGATGGCGCACGCGGCATTGCCGATATGGTTGAACGCTTCAATCAGATCGGCATGGAAATGGGCGAGGAAGGTGCCGATTTCGACGCGCTCAGCACCGAGATGTCCGAACTCCAGGACAAGATCGACGCAGTGGACGGCTGGACATTGGACAACCAGCTCGAAGTCGCGATGGAAGCGCTGCGCTGCCCTCCCGGCGACTGGCCCGTTACCGACCTTTCGGGCGGCGAGAAGCGCCGCGTGGCGCTGACCCGCCTGCTGATCCAGAAGCCGTCGATCCTGCTGCTGGACGAACCGACCAACCACCTCGACGCAGAATCCGTCCAGTGGCTGGAAAACCACCTCAAAGAATATGCGGGCGCGGTGCTGATGATCACCCACGATCGCTACTTCCTCG
>CAYPGL010000180.1:0-4451 GCA_964410035.1 uncultured Qipengyuania sp.
GGAGCAAGTCAACCGACCTGCTCCGCCCCTCCCCTTTTCTGCGCTTGAGTATTCCTACCAGATGCTGATCCGCTCTTCGGGCGGCAGGTAGAGATCATCTTCAGGCGTCACGCCGAAAGCTTCGTACCATGCGTCAATGTTGCGCACGACCCCGTTGGTCCGGAACTCCTCGGGGCTGTGGCTGTCGGTGCGCAGCCGATTGCGATAATTCTCTTCGCGCTGCTGAGAACGCCAAACCTGCGCCCACGCGAGGAAGAAACGCTGATCGCCAGTGAGACCGTCGATCACGGGCACGTCCTTTCCTTTGGTCGCGATTTTATAGGCGCGGTAGGCAAGGCTGAGCCCGCCCAGATCCCCGATATTCTCGCCCAGCGTGAGACGTCCGTTCACGCAGGTTTCGCCATCGTCGAGCGGGCAGAAGGCATTGTATTGATCGACCAGCGCATCGCCGCGTTCGTCGAAAGCCTCCCGGTCGGCATCGGTCCACCAATTGCGCAGCGCACCGGCAGCATCCGATTTCGAACCCTGGTCATCGAAGCCGTGACCGATTTCGTGTCCGATAACACCGCCGATCGCGCCATAGTTTACGGCAGGATCGGCGCTCATGCCGAAGAACGGTTGTTGCAGGATGGCAGCCGGGAAGACGATTTCGTTGAGCGTGGAGTAGTAATATGCATTCACTGTCTGCGGCAGCATAAACCATTCGGTCCGGTCGATCGGCCCGCCAAGTTTCTCCAGATTGTCGTGCCAGCTCCACTCGGCAACCGCCATGCGGTTGGCCATGGGATCGGAGGTGATTGCGAGCCCCTCGTAGGTGTCGAGGTTCTCACGATATCCGATCTTCGGGGTGAAGCTGTCGAGCTTGGCGCGCGCTTCATCCTTGGTCGCTTCGCTCATCCACGCAATTTCATCGATGCTTTCGCCCATGGCGATGCGCAGGTTCGCAACCAGTTCGTCCATCGCCGCCTTGTTTTCCGGCGGGAAATAGCGCTCTACATATGAGGCGCCAACCAGTTCGCCCAGCTGGTCTTCGGTGGCGGCGATCGCCCGTTTCCAGCGGGGGCGCTGTTCGGGCGTACCGCTGAGGGTGGTGCCGTAGAAGGCAAAGTTCGCTTCGTCGAAACGGGTCGGCAGGATCGATGCGTTGGCGGTCAGGAACTCCTTGAGGGTCCATGCCTGCAGCACTTCGATCGGCGTATTCTGGAGCAATTCGAACATCGCCGGGGTTCCGCCGCCGATCTTGGCCAGCGTTGCCTCGTCGAGGCTCAGCTCTGCCGCACGTTCGGCGGTCGGCGGAATATCTCCGACGATGAACCGGTCGGTCGAATCGAAGCCCGAAGCAGACATTACCGGGGCGAGCGGGAAGCCGCCGGCAAGCTCAGTAAGTTCCTCGGGCGAAAGGGCGGTGTAAGTAAGGTCGCGATTGCGGCGCGTGGCGCGATCCCAGCTCACCTTGCGGGCGATGCTGTCTTCGAAATCATAGACAGCCTGCGCCATCGTGGCAGGCTCGTCGAAACCAGCCTCAGTCATCAAGAAGCTCAGGTAATCGCGATACTTAGCCTGGATATCCCGGCCCTTTTCGGTTTCGTCGAGATAGTAGTCACGGTCGGGAAGGCCGAGACCGCCCGAGCCGAAATAGACCGAATAGCGCGTCGGCTCTTTGGCATCGACGCTGACGCCGCCGCCGATGGGCGAAGCATACCCTGGCGTCCCCCACAGCGCGGCGAGGCTGGCAAGCGTATCGGAGCCCGTGATTTTGTCGAGATAGGGCTGCGCCGGTGCGAGACCAGCCGCATTGATGGCATCCGTATCGAGATAGGCATCGTAGGCATCGACGATGCGCTTCTCGTTCGCCGTCAGCAAAGCATAGTCCTTCGACGTAAGCTCATTGATCAGGGCTTGCACGTCGGCAGTCGACTTCTCACGCAGCAGGTTGAACGCGCCGAAGCGGCTGAATTCGGGAGGCAGGGGGTTCGCATCGAGCCACTTCTGATTAGCATAGGCGAAGAAGTCGTCGCCCGGATCGATATCCTGCGACAGCGAAGCCGGGTCGAAGCCCCATTCGCCGAATTCCATCGTGGGCAGCGGGGTCTCTTCGAAGGTCGATGCTGCGGCAGTGTCCTGTGCCACGGCGGGCACGGACATTGACAGCACAAGCGCGGAAACGCCCGCAGCGAAAAACGTCTTGGTCATGAAATATCTCTCCGGTTGCAGTCCGGTCGTGCCCTCTTCCCCGGGGACATGCGACCTCGTGCAGTCTGGTTAGCAGATTGCAGGCGCGGCGGTCGCCGTTCGTCGGACGCCGCACGGACTTGGTCGAAGGCTCAGGCGGCTTCGTCGCCGAACTGCAGCCTCGCGAGCCTTGCGTACAGGCCGCCATTTGCCGCCAGCTGGTCGTGTGTACCCTGTTCCACCAGGCGCCCCTCCTCCATCACCATGATTCGATCCGCCGCGCGAACAGTGGCAAGGCGGTGGGCGATCACCAGCGTGGTGCGGTCCTGCATCAGGTGCTCGAGCGCGTCCTGCACCAGCCGTTCGCTTTCCGCATCGAGCGCACTGGTCGCTTCGTCGAGCAGCAGGATCGGCGCATTGCGCAGCAGCGCGCGGGCAATGGCGACACGCTGGCGCTGGCCGCCCGAAAGCTGCGTTCCGTTTTCGCCGAGATAGGTGTCGAGACCATGCGGCAGATGTTCAAGGAAATCGGTCGCATTGGCGGCGCGTGCGGCGGCCCAGATATCTTCCTCGCTCGCGTCCCAGTTGCCGTAACGCAAATTGTCGCGCGCGCTGGCCGAGAACAGCACGCCCTCCTGGGGTACGAAGGCGATGCGTTTCCGAATTTTGGCGGGGTCGGCCTTGGTCAGCGGGATGCCGTCGATGCGGATCGTGCCGCTTTGCGGGTCGTAGAAGCGTTCGGCCAGTTGGAAGATGGTCGATTTGCCCGCGCCGGAAGGGCCGACGATGGCGACGGTTTCTCCGGGCTCGACCTCGAGGCTGAAATCGATCAGCGCCGGGGTCTCGAGCCTAGTAGGATAGCGGAAGGTGACGTTGCGAAACGACAGGCTGCCGCGGGGCGGGCTTGGCAGTTCCTGCGGCTTGTCGGGAGCCCTGATCGCCGGCCTTTCGGCCAGCAGTTCCGTCAATCGGCTCGCTGCTCCCGAAGCGCGCAGCAGATCGCCATAGACTTCGGTTAGTGCGCCAAAAGCACCTGCTACCAGTCCTGCCGTCAGCACGAAGGCCGCAATCGTGCCGCCGGAAATCGTGCCTTCGTTCACGGCTTCCGCACCGCGCCAGATAAGCATGGTGATACCGCCGAAAATAAGCAGGATCACACTCGCAGTCAGCGCCGCCCGGATGAGGATCCGGCGCTTGGCGACGGTAAAGGTGCGCTCTACCGCCTCCGAAAAGCGCGCATGTTCGCGCTTTTCCTGATTGAAGCCCTGGACGATCTTCATTGCCGACAGCACTTCGGTCACCATCGCCCCGATGTCCGCAACGCGGTCCTGGCTCGTGCGGCTGACCTTGCGCAACCTGCGTCCGAACAGGGTTATCGGCAATATGATGGCGGGGATGATGAGCAGCATGCCCGCCGTCAGGCTGGGCACGAGGTAAAAGAGGTAGATCGTTCCACCAATTGCCACCAGCGTATTGCGCAAGGCAACCGACACGGTCGTTCCTACCGTCGTTTCGATCAGCGCGGTATCGCTGGTCATACGGCTGGAGATTTCCTTGGGGCTGTTCTCTTCGTAAAAGCCGGGTGCAAGGCGTAGCAGGTTGTCCTGAACCCGCATGCGCACATCGGCAATTACTCGTTCGCCAAGCCAGCTTACGAAATAGAAGCGCAGGGCCGTCCCCAGCGCCAGGACGCAGACGATCATTAGCAGGTAGCGGAACCAGCGCCCCATCTGGTCGGGATCGCCGCTGGCGCCGAAGCCGCTGTCGATGACCATCTTGAAGCCGGCGGGGATCGCCAATGTGGCCGTTGCGGTTATCACCAGCGCCGCCAGCGCCAGGGCAACGTGGCCGGGATATTGCAGCATGGCCGCAAATACCATGCGCAGGGGCTTCAGGGAGCGATTCTCGCCTTTCCGCCGGCGGAAGAGCTTGCGCTTTGGTTTTGTTTCAGTGCCCGTCTCGTCCATTAACGCTCCCCTAGTGCGCGCAAGGGGTAAAATCCACACCGGAGGCGACTTGCCGGGCACTTTTACCCCTTTTGTGCATTGCACAATCACAAGCGAAGCGGCACAGTCCATCTTTTTTGGACGAACCCGCACGCGATAACACAACAGGCGGGCCGCAGGGGAATACGATGCTTTACCACGCCTATGAATTGCAACGCAGTTGGCTGTCGAGCGCAAGCACTTGGGCCTCGATCGGGTCCGAGATGCTATCGAATCCAGCGCTGCCCTTCGGCTATATGGGCATGGGCCCGATGGCGGCGAGCGCGCTCGAGG
>CAYPGL010000181.1:0-4444 GCA_964410035.1 uncultured Qipengyuania sp.
CCCGGCAGCTGGTGGCCCGACTGGATCGACTGGCTGCGCGAACAGGACGGCGAAATCGTCCCCGCCAATGGCAAGCGCAAGCCCGGCGGAAAGGGTGACGAGGTAATCGAAGATGCTCCGGGGCGCTATGTGGCGACCCGGTAAATCTAGATAACAATTTGGAAGTCGACACTTCGGTCGCTTATGGTGCAGTGCACAAAATTTCCTTGACTTCGCACCTGCAATGTCTATTTTGTGCACTGCAACAATAGCGAGGTTCCTATGGCCGAGATTCAGACCAAGATCGATGCCGCTGCAGAGAAGGCTTACGTCGAGGCTGCCGACAAGAAGACGTCCGAGGTTAGCGTCAAGGCTATCGAGAAGGCCGTCGATGCCGCCAAAACTGCACCCGTGAAAGCGGACGCCGTGGCCAAGGCTGTGGCCGCACCTACCGGAAAGTCTGCCGCGAAGGCGGCTCCAGTGAAGGCGCAGATGGTGGCTGCCAAGAAAACCCCGGCAAAGAAGAAGCCGGTCGCCAAAAAGGCCGCTCCGAAAAAGATTGCCGCGAAGAAGGCTCCCGCCAAGGATGCCGCCGCCACCACCTCAAACACCCCGATCACCAAATTGAAGGATACCATCATGGCAACTGCCAAGAACGCAAAGACCGCCGATTACACCACCAAGGCCAAGGAAATGGCTGGCGACATGCAGACCCGCGCCAAGGCCGCTTACGATAAGGGCAGCGAAATGACGCAGGAAGCAGTCGAGTTCCAGAAGGGCAACATCGAAGCCCTGATCGAATCCGGTAAGATTTTTGCTTCGGGCATGCAGGACATGGGCCGCACCTATGTTGAAGAAGCCAAGTCGGCTGCCGAAACCGTCCAAGGCGACGTCAAGAAGTTTGCCGCGATTAAGTCGCCGACCGAGCTGTTCCAGCTGCAGGGCGAGATTGCACGCCGCAACTTCGACGCAATGGTTTCGACCACTTCGAAGAACACCGAAGCCATGCTCAAGCTGGCCAACGAAGCTTTCGCTCCGCTGTCGAGCCGCATGAGCCTCGCTGCCGAAAAGGTCCGCAAGGTCGCCTAATCGATTAGAGCTTCAACGCGCCGGGCATCTCTCTCCTCTCTCCCTTGCCCGGTAGTTGGAAACGGCGGGTCGGATGGCACAATCGTGTCGTCCGGCCCGTTTGCCTTTCGGGGGTGCACCAGCGCCGCTTTGACGTTTCCTTGACCCCGATAAGCCATTGCCTGTCGCTCACCGCTTGCGATTTCGGATAGGCTTACGATATTGGCGCCTGCAATGACCCATCCCAACCGTCTTCACTCGACCCGCGCCGGAAAAGGCGACGACGATGCGCGCGAAGGCGACGGCCAGGTCGGCATCGCCACCAAGACACGCGCCAAGCCGAAGAAACCCAGCCAGTACAAAGTGCTACTGCTGAACGACGATTACACTCCGATGGAGTTCGTCGTCATCGTGCTGAAGCGCTTCTTCCGCATGGACATGGAAGAGGCAACGCGGGTGATGCTCCACGTCCACCAGAAGGGCGTGGGCGTCTGCGGCATCTTTCCCTACGAGGTCGCCGAAACTAAGGTGAACCAAGTGATGGACTTCGCCCGCCAGAACCAGCACCCCCTCCAGTGCACGTTGGAAAAGGCCTGAAGCGATCGCCTTAACTCGCCATCCCGAACCTGATCCGGTCCGCGAGGGTCAGGAGAGTGTCTGGGACTATCCGCGCCCCGCGATTGCGGAACGTAGCAATCGCCACATCGTGATCCGCCACAAGGGTATCACCCTCGCCGATACCCGTCAGGCCTGGCGCACGCTCGAAACAAGTCACCCACCAACCTACTATCTGCCGCCCGACAGTGTCGCGAAGCAGCACTTGGCAACCAATCCGCACCGTTCCCTGTGCGAATGGAAGGGCCAAGCACGCTATTGGGACGTCGCCGTGGGCGACGATCGGGTAGAGGCGGCGTGCTGGAGCTATATGGAGCCGACGGCTGCCTTTGCTCCAATTGCAGGCTATTTCGCATTCTACTCCGAACCCTTTGATCACTGCCTAGTCGATGGCGAACAGGTGATGCCGCAACCGGGCGGTTTCTATGGAGGCTGGATCACCAGCCGCGAGGCAGGCCCTTTCAAGGGCATTCCCGGAAGCCGCTTCTGGTAAGACATGACGCGCGCGGTTTTTCGCGCTAGGGCCGCAAACGAGAGACCCACAGGCCGGAACCCGAGTGCTCAATTTCCTTCCCGCAATCGACCGCTACATCTTCCGACTGGTAATCGTGCCCATGCTGGGCGTGTTCGCGCTGGCGGCATCGCTGCTGGTGCTCGACAAGATGCTGCGGCTGCTCGATTTCGTGGCTGTCGAGGGCGGCCCGGTGGGCGTGGTGTTCAAAATGCTGGCCACGCTTCTGCCCGAATACGCCAGCCTCGCGATCCCATTGGGACTTCTGCTGGGGATATTGTTGGCCTTCCGCAAGCTCGCGACGTCAAGCGAGCTCGACGTCTTGCGTGCGGTCGGCATGAGCTATGGGCGGCTCCTTCGCGTGCCTTTCGCAATTACCGCCGTGTTGATGACCGTCAACGTGGCGCTGGTTTTCTTCGTCCAGCCGGTCAGCCGCTTCACTTATGAACGGCTCGAATTCGAATTGCGTTCGGGAGCGCTCGGCGCCTCGATCAAGGTGGGGGAATTCAACACCATCGCTGACCGCATGGCGCTGCGTATCGAGGAAAGCGAAAACGACGGCCGGGAACTGATGGGCATTTTCGCCCGCGTTGCAAACGACCGCGGACAGGTGCTCTCGATCAGCGCGCGGGAAGGCTCCTTCCTTGCCACGACCGACGATCCGGATACCATCATCCTGCGCCTGACAGACGGAACGATCGTCCAGGATACCGGAAGTCAGACTCCGCGCGTACTCACCTTTACCCGCCACGATCTGCCGATCGACCTGCCGGCAATCGAGGAATTCCGTGCCCGCGGTGAGGATGAGCGAGAATATATCCTTCCCGAGCTCCTGCGTATCGGCTGGGCCGACAATGCCAGCGAAACCAAACGCGATGCCTCGCAGGCGAGCTTCAACTTCCGGCTCGTGGAGGTGGTGATGATGGCCCTGATGCCGCTGCTGGCGGTAGCGCTAGGCATACCGCCTAAACGAAGTACCAGCGCACTTGGCGTGTTTCTTTCCATCGTGATGGTCGTCGCCTATCACAAGGTGAACCAGTACGGGGAGGATGTCGGCGCGCTCGGCATCGTCGACCCGCTGATTGCCCTTTGGGTGCCCTTCATACTGTTCGCGGTGCTCATCCTGTGGATGTATTACCGGGTGGCTTTCGTCCCCGGTGGTCAGGCCATCGGTGGGCTTGAAAACTGGTTCGCCAAGATGGCGAAGGGTTTCAGGCGCCTCTTCCGGCGAAGCCGGGTCGTGGATCACGGGGCGGAAGCCTGATGCAGCTCGATTTCTTCCCTTCGGCCACGCTAACCAGATATCTAGCCAAGATGTTCGTGCTCCGCATCCTTGCGGTGTTGACCATGTTGGTACTCGTCTTGCTGATGCTCGATCTCCTGTCGAACAGCGGGAAGATACTGGCTGTGCCCGGCAACGGACAAGGCGAACTGCTGACCTACGCCGGAATGCGCGCGCCGCAGCTTGTGCAGCGCTTTCTGCCATATTCCGTCTTGCTGGCGACTTTGATCTCCCTGGTAACGCTGAACCAGAACAGTGAAGTCATCGCGATGAAGGCGGCCGGGCTATCAGCACATCAGGTACTCGCGCCCCTGTTACTCACGGCGCTTGTCGTGGGCGGGATCAGCTTTGCGTTCAACGAACAGGTCGTGACCCGTTCCACGGCGACGCTCAAAGCCTGGGAAGCGGCGGAATGGGGGCCGATCCCCGAAGAATCCACCGTCCGCGCAAATGTATATCTGGCGGAAGGGACAAATGTCCTGACCGCTGCGCAGCTTGCCGGCAGCGGTCAAGACATTCGGATGACCGACGTGACATGGTACCGGCGCAGCCCGGAAGGCGCGATCGTCGAGCAAATCGATGCCGCGCGCGCCACGTATGCGCGGCCGGGCTGGAGGCTTGATGACATCACGCGGTTCGAAGTGGCGAGCGCATCATCGAGCGAGGCCGGCAGCATCGTGGTGGGAGAAGGCCTGACCCCGGACCAGATCGATCTGGCGAGGATTGATCCCGATGCCGTACCCTTTTGGGAGCTGGGGGCGCAGATCGACGCATTTGAGGAAGCCGGACGCCGTACGGGCGAGATGCGTGCCAAGTGGTGGCACAAGCTGTCGGGGCCGCTGTCGTCTTTCCTGATGCCCTTGCTCGGTGCCATCGCTGCATTCGGGCTGGCGCGTTCGGGCCAGCTCTTCGTGCGCGCGCTGATCGGAATGGCGCTGGGCTTCGCCTATTTCGTGGTCGACAATGCCGCGCTCGCCATGGGCAATTTC
>CAYPGL010000182.1:0-4380 GCA_964410035.1 uncultured Qipengyuania sp.
AGCGGGTCCTAACGGGACCCGGCAAGCCGCTTTTCACAGTTCCCTATTTTACCGTAACGGCTTTGACTCGGAGTGCATCACGGCGCATCACTTTGCGCGAAGGAGAGGCTGCATGACCGAAAGCAACGACGGAAACGACCGCGAATTCGATATCATCGTGTATGGCGCAACCGGTTATACGGGACGCCTTGTCGCGGAGCATTTCGTGCGCGAATACGGGAATAGCGATCATGGTCCGAAATGGGCGATGGCCGGTCGCAGCGAAGACAAGCTCACCGCGGTACGAGAAAAAATCGGTGCATCTTCGACCACGCCGATGATCGTCGCCGATGCCGACCATCCGGCCAGTCTCGAAGCCATGTGTCGGCGCACCAGGGTGGTCCTGACGACCGTCGGCCCCTACCAGCTTTATGGCAACGCGCTGGTCGAAGCCTGCGTGGAGACCGGAACCGACTATGCGGACCTCTGCGGCGAACCGGCCTGGATGGCGGAGAAGATCGCCGCACATCACGAAGCCGCCAAAAGCAGCGGAGCGAGGATCTGCTTTTCATCCGGCTTCGATTCGATCCCCTTCGACCTCGGCGTTCTGATGCTGCAGAAAGAGGCGGTCGCACGCCACGGATCTCCGGCACCGCGGGTAAAGGGCCGCGTTCGCACAATGAAGGGCACCTTCTCCGGTGGAACCGCTGCCAGTCTCGGGGCAACGATGAGGGCTGCGATGAAGGACGCGAAAGTCATCGGCGTGCTGCGCGATCCGTTTGCGCTGACGCCCGGATTCGACGGGCCGGATCAGCCCTCGGGCATGGTGCCGCACTTTGAGGAAGAAACGGGCAAATGGGCGGCGCCTTTCGTCATGGCGCCGATCAACACCAAAAACGTCCACCGCACCAACTTCCTCCGCGGCCACCCCTATGGAACGGATTTCCGTTATGACGAGATGGTGCTGACCAGTCCGGGGGATGCGGGCAAGGCCGCCGCCAACGCGATGGTCGAGTTGATTAAGAACCCCTTTGGCGCCAAGCCGCCCAAGCCGGGCGAAGGTCCGACGAAGGAAGAGCGCGAGAACGGTTTCTACGACGTGCTGTTCATCGGCGAGTGGCCCGACGGAAAGCAGATCAGATACGCGGTGAAGGGCAAGTTCGATCCGGGATACGGTTCCACCAGCCGGATGCTCGGCGAAACCGGCATGGCGTTATTGCAAAGCAAGGCCGAAGGCGGCGTGGGGACTCCGGGATCGTTTCTGGGAGAGGATCTGGTCGAACGCCTTCGCGAACACGCGCATCTCACCTTTGAGATCGAAGAATAGAGAGGGGGGCGGTGCCCCCTCTCACAGTTACAGGCTCATGCGCACCGCTACGCTGATGTTGCGGCCGGGGAGGGGGACGAAATCCTTCGTGAAGCTGGAATGGCGCCTGCCTTCTTCATCGAAGATGTTCTCGGCTTTCAGAATCACCGCAAGGGTAGGGTCGCTCTCCAGCGGACGCCATGTGGCCGATGCATTGACGAAAGTGAACCCGCCGGTTGCTGTCTCGAACGGCGCGACGTCGTTCTGGTCGTCGAACCATTCGACCTCGCCGCGAAGCGTGAGGTTACCGGTATCCGCTTCCAGCGCGCCCATCAGGCCAAGCGGCGGAATGCGCGGCACGTTGAAGCCGTTTTCCAGTTCAGCATCGATATACTCGCCGCGCAAGTCGGCGGTGAGGTCGAAGCCAGGCGTGTCGATAAAGGTCCACGCGATCTGGCCCTCGATGCCGGTATAGGTCGCATCCTGCTGGAGGTATTCGAACACCGGAAGATCGTCTTCTTCCAGGCCGGTCTCGCTGAGGTAGATGTAATCGTCGAACCACGACCGGTAGGCGGCGACTGAAAGGTCGACCGGGCCCAGACTGCCACGCGCAAACAGCTCGACACCCCAAGCTTTTTCCAGGCTGAGATCAGGATCGCCGATTTCAAACTGCTGCGTCGCGATATGTGGTCCTTCGGAGAACAGTTCTTCCGCACTGGGAGCGCGGGCCACCCGTGACAGGTTCACACCTGTCCGGAAGCTCGGCGTGGCTTGATAAGCCAAGCCGACCGCGCCGGAGACGCTGTCGAAATCGCGTTCGATACCCAGCGGGACGGAGTCCACGTCGGTCATCTCGTAGCGCAGCGCCCCTTCGAGCTGGATTGGGCCGTTGCCGTATTCCTGCAGAGCGAAGAAAGAAATCTGCTCAGTCCGGTTCGGCGCGACATAGGCTTCTGCACCCTCGGCGGCGAAGTCGCGGAAGTAGAACTGGGTCCCGATCGAACCGCGCAGAACGCCGTTCTGGTTCTGCAGCAGTTCGGCCCTGGCCTCGATACCCTGCACGTCGAATACAGTGCCGACCTCGTTCCCCTCGAATTCAGTATGGGTGTAATCTGAATATCCGGCACGGATCTTGAGGCGTTCGAAGATTCCGTCGCCGAGCACGATGTCGCCGCGCATGTCTGCGCGGTACTGGCGTAGTCCGATGCTGACCGTTTCGGGACCTTCTTCCTCCTCTTCGGAGTGGTCTTCGCCTTCATGGCCTTCTTCGCCCTCTTCCTCGTGATGGTGGGCGCCGGGCAGGATGGGGACACCGTAAAAGGTATCATACACGCCGACGGAGACACCGAGGCTCGAATCGTTCCGGAAGAACGCGAGGCCGCCATTGGCCGCCCATGTTTCAGTACCACTGTTGAAGAGAGTGTCGCTGGCGTTGGCCGCCTCACGTAGTTCTTCGGCCTCTTCGAAAGCGCCTTCCTCCTCTTCTTCGGCGGCATCGGCGAGCAGGTCGGTGCGTAGATTTTCAGACAACACAAAGCCGGGAATCTCGAGATCGTCGCTCTGGCGATAAAGACCATCGGCATGAACGACGAATCCATCACCGAGCGGGACATCGAGCGATGCACCTCCTTCGCGCAAATCCTTCACCGTGTCGGCGCGAACCAGAGCATCGAGGTGGAAGTCTTCCGCAGGAATGCGGCGCGGGATGCGTTTGTCGATGACGTTGACAGCGCCGCCAATGGCCTGGCTACCATAGAGAAGTACTGCAGGACCGCGGAGCACTTCGATGCTTTCCGCTGTTAGCGGATCGATAGAAACCGCGTGGTCGGCGGAGGTGTTGGACACGTCGATCGCGCCGATGCCGTCAACGAGAACCTTCACTCGTTCTCCCGAGAAGCCGCGCAGAATTGGGCGGGAAGCACCCGGTGCGAAGCCGGTTGCCGTAACGCCGGGAATGCTGGTGAGAATCTCGCCCAGCTGGCCGTCCATATTGGCATCGAGCTCTTCGCCTTCGATCACATCAGTGCCGGCGAGAAGGTCGAACTCGCGCAAGGCCTCGGCGCTGACGATGATCGTACCGTCCGAAGAAATACGCCGATTGTGCAAATCGTCTTCGGCGCTGGTGGCTTCGGCCGCGTCTTGCGCAGGAGCGTCTTGGGCAAACGCTGGTGCGGCTTGAACCAGTGCGATCAGGGATATGGAAGTGGCCAAGCCACGGCGAAGCGAAACGGTGTGATACAACATAACGCGCTTAATAGCGATGCGAGATCGGAACGCAACCATTGCTGCGACAAAATACAAAATCACACGACGAACCGCATTGTACAGCGCGCCGAACGAATTTCTCAGAATCAGGGAAAATGGAGCGGGCGAGGCGATTCGAACGCCCGACCCCAACCTTGGCAAGGTTGTGCTCTACCCCTGAGCTACGCCCGCTCACTGACGCTCGCCGAGCCGCATAGCCCGGTGGGGAGGCGCGCAACTAGCAACGGCTTGTGAGTCCCGCAAGCAAAAAAGTGCGGTTTCCGCATGAGGGTTGCGAGCGTCACTCCGGCCCTTCACATTGGCGGAGAAAGACCCACATGGGCAGCTTGGATTTCAACGCGCAGAAAGGCGGTTTACGTGGCGAGCATGGGATTGAGCATCGACGAGCAGAAGGCTGTCGAGAAGTTCAAGCAGGATGTTGTCGAACCTTCGATGACAAAGCTCGTCATCCTCGATTTCCACGCGGAGTGGTGCGGACCGTGCAAAGCGCTCGCTCCGATGCTGGAGAAAGTCGCGGGCGAATATGCCGACAAAGGCGTCGTGCTGGCGAAGGTAGATGTCGATAAGGAGCAGTTCATTGCCGCGCAGTTCCAAGTCCAGTCGATCCCAACAGTGTATGCCATGTTCCAGGGGCAGCCAGTTGCCGACCTTACTAATGCCCGCAGCGAATCGCAGCTGAAGCAGACTCTCGACCAAATCCTTTCGCAACTCTCGATCGAAGGGGGCGATGCAGACGGCCCGCAGGCGCAGGCAGCGCAGCAGGTGGAGCAGTTCGTCGCGATGGGCGAGCAGGTACTGTCCGAAGGCGATGCCGCGCGCGCCGCAGGCAT
>CAYPGL010000183.1:0-4373 GCA_964410035.1 uncultured Qipengyuania sp.
GGTTAAGATTTCTATAATTTGGTCTTAATAATTTCTCAATTTCCTACTAAAACTTAATGATCGGCATTTTTTAACTGCAAGATTTGAGAGATATGTAAAAAACAGGAAGATGGTAACAATCGTTTGATGTACCATCAGAGGCTTCCCCGATGCCGCTTCAAAAAAAACCTGTTGACGAAAAGTACGCCTGTCAGGGAATTAAGATTTTAAAAAATTCCGTAATTTAATTAGGCATGGGGTAATCATCAGATTCAGTTCAGTAATTTATAGGGCGTGAAGAACTGGTGAACCTTTTTGAGACTTATAGGGCAAGTGGTATAGCACATCCTAGATGTTGGAAATAAAGCCCATAAAGGAAATTTAAAAATCCGGAAATTATGGAACATAACCATCACGACAATCACAAAGAGGAGTCGAAAAGTTCATCTAAACAGAAAGCCCGAAGAGAAGAAACTAATTTGAAGGATGATCTGGCCGAAAAAACCAAACATGGTCATGAAGAAGCAATGACTAAAAACCAGCATTCTGGCCATGAACCGGGCCACGGCGAAATGGGGCATGATCATCATAAAATGATGATTGCAGATTTTAGGAAGCGTTTCTGGGTAACCCTGATCCTTACAATACCCATTCTCTTCCTCTCTCCAATGATCCAGGATTTCTTTGGGTATGACTATCTTTTACCGGGTAATAAATACATCCTCTTTGCCCTTTCCACCGTTGTTTACTTCTATGGTGGCTGGCCCTTTTTAAAAGGATTCTTCTCTGAAGTCAGGAAAGCTGCACCGGGAATGATGACCCTTATTTCTATGGCAATTACCGTGGCTTATTTTTACAGTTCGGCTACTGTATTTGGTTTGCCGGGCATGGACTTCTTTTGGGAACTTGCCACTTTGATCGCCATCATGCTGGTAGGGCACTGGATAGAAATGAAATCGGTTTTGGGTGCTTCCAAAGCTTTGCAGCTTTTGGTGAGCATGATGCCTGCCGAAGCGCATCTCGTAAAAGGAGATCAGGTTGAAGACGTAAAGCTGGATTCCTTAAAAAAAGGAGATGTCATTCTTGTGAAACCGGGGGAAAAAGTGCCTGCAGATGCTATTATTGTAGAAGGCGAAAGCTATCTGAACGAGTCTATGCTTACCGGGGAATCTAAACCGGTAAAAAAGGGTACAGAGCACAAGATAATCGGAGGGTCCATTAATGGTAATGGTTCCTTAAAGGCTAAAGTGGAACACACCGGGAAGGATAGCTATCTCAATAAGGTGATCACAATGGTGGAGGAAGCCCAAAAATCCAAATCCAAGATGCAAAACCTTTCCGACCGGGCTGCAAAATGGCTTACCTATATCGCTTTGGGAATCGGATTTGGTACTCTGGCGGTTTGGTTGATCTTAGGCTTTCCTTTTGTATATGGGCTTGAAAGAATGGTAACCGTTATGGTTATTGCCTGCCCTCATGCCCTGGGTTTGGCAATTCCGCTGGTGGTAGCTATTTCCACGTCTGTCTCAGCCCAGAACGGTCTATTGATTCGTAACAGGACAGCCTTTGAAGAATCCCGGAAAATAACCGCTTTATTGTTTGATAAGACCGGAACCCTTACCAAAGGAGACTTCGGCGTTACCCGCATCGAATCTGTTAATGATAAATTTTCTAAAGAGGAGGTTTTACGGCTCGCAAGCGCTTTGGAGCAAAGTTCTGAACACCCTATAGCTGTTGGGATTATCAAAAGAGTAAAAGATGATAAGGTTTCTATTCCAAAACCCGAAAACTTCAATGCCCTTACCGGGAAAGGGGTGGAAGCCACTGTAGAAGGTAAACAGGTAAAAGTAGTGAGCCCCGGATATTTGAGAGATGAAAACATCAACATACCCGAAGATGCCTATAGCGATGCGGCTGAAACTGTGGTTTTTGTATTGATCGACGGGGCATTGGCCGGATATATCGCACTTGCCGACGAAATAAGGGCCGAGTCGGCAGATGCCATCAGGATATTTAAAGAAAACAATATTAAAGTGTTCATGGCCACAGGTGATAATGAGAAGACCGCTAAAGCAGTTAGTGATAAACTCGGTTTGGATGGATATTATTCGGAAGTCCTACCTCATCAAAAAGTGGAAATAGTTAAGGAATTAGAAAGCAAAGGCGAGTTTGTGGCCATGACCGGTGACGGGGTAAACGACGCACCGGCATTAGCCCAGGCGAATGTGGGTATCGCCGTAGGTTCCGGAACAGATGTGGCTGCAGAAACTGCCGATATCATACTGGTCAACAGTAACCCACAGGACATTGCCAATCTTATCCTTTTTGGAAAAGCTACATATGATAAAATGATCCAGAACCTGGTTTGGGCAACCGGATATAATGTTATTGCTATTCCTTTGGCTGCCGGAGTCTTGTATTCCACAGGTATTGTTCTCGGTCCTGCCGTTGGGGCTGTATTGATGAGCTTGAGCACTGTTATAGTTGCCATAAATGCTCAGTTACTAAGGAGGAAGATAGGTAGGTAAAAAAGATGAATAAAGATTGCCGATGAATAAAATAACCTGAGCAGACTCAGGATCTGCAATGGGCATCAATTATTTAAATGTACAGTAGCTTTAAATATTTTCGCTTTCCCTAAAGAGCGGGACGGTCCCGGTGCTGTCGGGCTTAAGAGATTCTTCGAATTCCTCATCAAGCTCCATTTCAAAGTTCTCAGGAGTCTTTAGGAATAGCTCATTGAGCTGTAACTTGAAATTGTCAAATTCTACCACCAGATCATTTGCCACATTAAAGATCTCATCGGGATCCTTTTGTTTTTTGTTCGAAAGCTGCTGTAGTATCTGTGACTTTGTATATAACACATTAATTCGTGCTTCCACAGCATTGCTGCGCAAAGTATCGGGTAAGCTGGTGCGTAGGGATTCCATTATTTGCACCAGGTTTTTTGAAGACCCCATGATCTCATAACCGGTGCTTTCCTCCAGACTTTGTATTTCGTTCTGTGCAGTTGCATAAGCCACCCATTCTCCTGCTACCTGCCTTGCATCGGGTAAGAGGTTCACTGTGCGGTTACTGTTCACTTCCAGCCTGTCTTCAAATGAAGACTCACTTTGCACGGCATTTGATTTGGAAGGCTCCTGTTTCTCTTCACAGGAGAAAAGAAAAATGGGCAGAATATAAAAAAGTATTTTTCTCATTTTTTAAAGATATGCTTTTAAAGTGAAGCTCATAATTTTTATGAGTTCAGCTCACAAAATAGCGCATGTTTTAAGACTGCGGAATTTTCTGTCTTTGCCGAATTAGATATCTTTGCTTCTACTCAGATAACAAAATTTTTATGGCTTCAAAGATATTGATAATTGGTGCTTGCGGGCAAATAGGAACCGAACTTACAATGGCACTTCGTGAAAAGCACGGCAATGAGAATGTGATTGCCTGTGATATTCGAAAAGGTAATGACGAACTAATGTCGTCTGGTCCTTTTGAAATTGCCGATGCCACCAATTACAACCAGATCCAGGACCTCGTCATTCAATACGAGATCGATGAGGTGTATCTTATGGCCGCGATGCTAAGTGCCACGGCCGAGAAGTTTCCAATGAAAGGATGGGCCCTGAATATGGAATCCCTCTTCCACGTACTTAATCTGGCAAAAGATGAAAAGATCGGTAAGGTATTCTGGCCTTCGAGCATTGCCGTGTTCGGTCCCTCAACTCCAAAACAGGGAACTCCGCAAACTACGGTAATGGAACCAACTACTGTATACGGAATAAGCAAGCAGGCAGGGGAACGTTGGTGTGAATACTACAACAGGAAATTTGGAGTGGACGTGCGCAGTATTCGTTACCCGGGATTGATCAGCTATAAAACTCTTCCCGGTGGCGGAACGACAGATTACGCAGTGGAGATATATCATGAAGCCCTGAAAAAGGGAAAATATACTTCCTTTCTAAAAGAGGATACCGAACTTCCCATGATGTTTATGGATGATGCCATTAGAGCGACTATTTCCCTCATGGAAGCTCCTGCCGAAAATGTAAAAATCAGGTCTTCCTATAATTTATCTGCCCTTAATTTTACTCCGGAAACCTTAGCGGCATCAATTAGGAAGCACATACCTGAATTTGAGATCTCCTATGAACCCGATTTTAGGCAGGCTATAGCCGATTCCTGGCCCTCAAGCATAGATGATTCCCGCGCCAGGGAGGACTGGGGCTGGAAGCACGATTTTGATCTTGAAAAAATGACGGTCGAAATGCTGGAAGGAATAAAGGAAGTACATCAAGTATAAAGCAAAAAAAAGTCCTGCACACCATGCAGGACTTTTTGATTGAATAAACTAATATGATTAGTTGATAACACGCACTCTAGTTGCGGTCAATCCTTTTCTT